>CAJXHQ010000468.1 GCA_913054485.1 uncultured Paracoccaceae bacterium | reverse complement strand
GAAGTTTTCGGGCAGCATCTCGGGGATCGGGCTGGAGCTGGTGATATCGACAAAACCGCCCTTTTGGGGGCTGTCCAGAATGCCGGTCATGACCTCGCAGATATGCTGCGCCAACGCGCCGCTGGCACGGGGGTCCCGCTTGTCGCGGGCCGCATAGGCCAGATCCAGAAGGCCCAGCCCGCGGCTGTTCTCATTGAAGCCATGGGTGTTTTCCGCCACCTGCCAGTTGTCGCGGCCTTCGGGGCGCGGCTGATGGCTCCAGCGCGAGGTTTCGCGGGTGCGGTAGAGCACCTCACCCTCGAACCGGTTTGCGCCATAGACCGGGTCCGGGTCGGCGATGCAGATGGTGCCGTTTTCGCCGTATATTTCGAACCGGGGCGTCTCGGAATCCCAGATGTCAAAGCTCATCGTCATGGAGCCGATGATGCCGGACTGGAACTCGAACATCGACAGGGAGTGCGTATCGACCTCCACATCCATCATCTCGCCGTTGCGCGGACCGTTTTCGATCATGCGCTGCTGAAAGGTTTTGCGTGCCATGCCGGAGACCTTGGCGATCGGACCCAGCAGAAAGACCATTGCGGTCAGGTAATAAGGGCCCAGGTCCAGCAGCGGGCCGCCGCCCTCCTTGTAGTAGAAGTCCGGGTTGGGGTGGTGGCGCTCCACCCCGTGGGTGCCCACATAGGCCATCACGCCGGTCGGCTTGCCGATGACGCCCTCGTCCAAGAGCTTGCGCACCGTCTGCCAGCGCCCGCCCAGGAAGGTGTCGGGTGCATTGCCGATCAGCAGGCCCTTCGCGTCGGCCAGCGCCAGCAGTTCCTCACCTTCCACCAGTTCGGTGATAAAGGGTTTTTCGGAATAGACATGTTTGCCGGATTGCAGCGCCTTGCGGCTGATTTCCGCATGGGCTGCCGGAATCGTAAGGTTCAGCACACAATCGATATCAGGATCGTCAAAGATCCCATCCGGTGTGCAGGCCTTGGCGATGCCGTACTGATCCGCCTTGGCCCGGCTTTCCGCCGGGTCAAGGCTGGCGCAGGCGACGATCTCCAGTTCTTGAAATTTTGCGCATGTTTGCAGGTAGATATCGCTGATCTTACCACAGCCTATCAGGCCGACCCGGAAGGATTTCAGCTCATTCGCTGTCATTGTCCTTAGCTTCATAAAGGGGGAGGTATTTCGGAGGCATCGGGCCCTTATTGCGCCCGCCCTGGTTCATCTGTTCCCAGCCATGCGCCAGAACGCCGACCGAGCGAGAGAGACAAAACAGCCCGCGCGACAGTGGCGCCGGGAAGCCCAGTTCGCAGAAGATCACGGCTGTGGCGCCGTCAATGTTCATCGCGATGGGCCGGCCGCCGCGCTGTTCGCCGAGTTCCGCCTGCACCGCCTCGCCAATCTCGGCAAAACGGCCCGAGACGGTGCCGGTGGCGGCGGCTTCGCGGACCAGCGCCATCAGCCGCGGCGCGCGGGGATCGGTGGGTTTGTGGAAGCGGTGGCCGAAGCCGGAAACGATCTTGCCGTATTCAGCGCGCCAGGCGTCGAGGCCGGTACGGACCGCCTCAATCAGTTCGGCCCCTTCGTCCATGCGTTTGGCGATATCGAAATACAGCTCGGCACATTGTTCGCCCGCACCGCCGTGCACGTCGCCCAGCATATTGACGCCTGTGGCCATCACATTGTTGAGCCCCACGCCGCAGGTCGCTGCCATGCGCGCCGCTGCAATCGACGGCGCTTGCGGGCCATGGTCGACGCCCGCGACCAGCGCGCATTCAAACAGTTTTGCCTGCTCCGGGGTCGGGTTGCCGCCGACCACCATCAGCCAGATCATATGGCCGAATGAGACAGTGCCGATCAGGTCCTGAATGGGGTTGCCGCGGAACTCGATCTTGCCGGGCTCCATGTCGATGATCGAGGTGCGCCACCACTGGCGGATGGAGTGTTCGTCTGTCGTCATGTCAGTCGCTTTCGCTTGTGCCCTGGCCGTCCGCACAGAGCTGTTCGAAACTCGCGGCCATGCGGGCGGGGTCCGCCGCAAGGCCAGTAAAATGTGTGAAGGCCGCAGCCGCCTGATGCACAGCCATGCCGCCCCCTGTCATCACGCGCAGCCCGGCCTTCCGGGCACAAGCCAGAAAAGCGGTTTCCAGCGGGAAATAGACGATATCCGCGACCCAGGCGGATTTCGGCAGCCACTCCGGATCCACCGCCATTCCGGGGTGGCCAGCCATGCCCAGGGGCGTGGCGTTGACCGCGCCACAGACGTTTTTGACGCAGTCCTGTTCAAAGCTTTCTTTGGCGATCAGGGATGCTTCAGGGCGCAGGGTCTGAAGACGGTCCACCAGCGCCTGCGCGCGGCCCGGTTGCGGATCGACAATACGCAGCCTGCCCACGCCGCCGTCCAGCAGCGCCAGCGCAACCGCACTGCCCGCGCCGCCGGCCCCGAACTGCACGACATTGTCTTTGGCTGCATTGCCCAGCCCCTCGGCAAAGGCACGTCCGAAGCCGGTGACATCGGTGTTGTGGCCGATCCGCTTGGCGCCTTTGAACAGCACCGTGTTCACAGCCCCCAAATCGCGCGCCGCATCGCTGAGCATGTCCATCATGCCCACCACCTGCGCCTTGAAGGGATGGGTGACATTGACCCCGGCAAACCCTTGATCCTGCGCCGCGTCCAGCAGCGCCTCCAGCGGCTTGCCGCGGTAGTCTTCCGTTGCGGTATCAAAGCGCGTGTAGGCGCAATCCAGCCCCAACGCCGCGGCTTCGGCCTCATGCATTGCAGGCGTCAGAGATCCTGCGATCCCTTCGCCAATCAGTCCGGTCCGGATCATGCCGCGGCACCGCCCTGCTGGTGCTTCTGCTGTGCCGCCAGCCGCACGGGCGCGTTGCGGGCACCATAGCCGGCATAGCCGCCGCGCCGGTCGACAATTTCAAAGAAGAACCCGTTGAAGATCGGCTTGGAGTAGATCTGGAAATACTCCCCCCGCCCGTCGCGGTCATAGAGAATACGGCCCTTGCGCAACTTGTCCGTCATCTCGTCGCTGAGGCCGAATTCGGCCTGCAAGGAAGCGTAGTAGTTGAGAGAAATATCCAGCCTCGGGAAACCCGCCTCAGCCAGCCGGTCGGAGGTCTCGAAGATGTCGTCGCTTTTCAGTGCAATATGCTGCACGCCGGCACCAAAGCCGCCTTCAAGGAAAGAGGCCGCCAGCGTCCGGTGGCCTTCGGCACCATTAAGGTTCAGCCGCACTTCACCTTCGGGGCTTTCGATGGCCTGGCTCTGCACCACGCCGGAGGGATCAGCGACGCCTACCATCGGGCTTTTCTGCATCTCGAAGGTGGAAAGGTAATACAGCAGCCAGCTCTGCATTTCTTCCTGCCGCATGGTCTGGGCGACGTGATCGATACGGCGCAGGCCCGCGGGCGGAGTAGCAGGGGGTTTGG
>CAJXHQ010000467.1 GCA_913054485.1 uncultured Paracoccaceae bacterium | reverse complement strand
CTCGCAGCCCTCGTCATTTATTGGCTATGAGTCCTGGGCCTAACAAGCAGTGGTCTGGCCCGAATACGGCATCTAAATGCGCCGGAGCGCACTCAGAACGACCTTCACATGAAATCTGACATGCCACTGCCGAAAATCTGGCCAAATACGATCCAAGCGCCCCAACACCGCCGAAGTATCCCAAACTCAGGTGGTTTCCGCACAGCCTCTCCGCATACCGGTCACGCACAAAAAAAGGGGCACCCGTTAGAGTGCCCCTTTCTATCTCAAACTGCGGCCTGATCAGCCCAGCAGCTCTTTCACTGTGGCCACAGTGTTGTCCGCGGTGATGCCGAACTTCTCGAAAAGCTCACCCGCCGGGGCAGAGGCGCCGAAGCGGTCCATGCCGACAAAGGCGGATTTTTTCTCCGCGCCGCGTTCACCCATCAGCAGGCGGTCCCAGCCGCCGGCACGCATGGCGGCCTCGATACCGACACGCACCGGGCCTGCGGGCAGGACGCGGCGGCGGTAGGCTTCGTCCTGTTCCGCAAACAGCTCCATGCAGGGCATGGAGACAACGCGGGTGCCGATGCCTTGCTCTTCCAGCTTGGCCTTGGCGTCCATCGCAACGGAGACTTCCGAACCGGTGGCGATCAGGATCACCTGGCGCTTGCCTTCAGCTTCGGCCAGCACGTAGCCGCCTTTGGCGGTCAGGTTGTTCAGCTTATGCTCGGTCCGCACGGTGGGCAGGTTCTGACGGGTGAGCGCCGGCACCGGGGGGGTCTCCTGCGAGGTCAGCGCGATTTCCCAGGCTTCGGCGGTTTCCACCACGTCGGCGGGGCGGAACACATAGGTGTTCGGGGTCGCGCGGCAGATCGCCAGGTGTTCGACCGGCTGGTGGGTCGGGCCGTCTTCGCCGACGCCGATCGAATCGTGGGTCATCACAAAGACGGTCGGGATCTTCGACAGGGCCGCCAGGCGCATCGAGGGGCGCGCGTAGTCGGTGAAGCAGAAGAAGGTGCCGCCGTAGGCGCGCACGCCGCCGTGCAGGACCATGCCGTTCATCGCAGCGGCCATGCCGTGCTCGCGGATGCCCCAGTAGACGTAGCGGCCCTTGCGGTTGTCGGTGTCAAAGACACCGAGATCGCCGGTCTTGGTGTTGTTGGAACCGGTGAGGTCAGCCGAGCCGCCCACGGTTTCCGGCATCAGAGGGTTGATCACCGCCAGCGCCATTTCGGACGCCTTGCGGGTCGCCACCTTGGGCTGGTCTTCGCTGGCTTGTTTCTTCAGCGCCTTGATGGCCGCCGACAGCTTTTTCGGGGCTTCCAGCGCATAGGCGCGCATGAAGCGGTCCTGTTTCTGCTGCGAGGTCTCGGCAAAGCGCGCTTCCCAGGCTTCGCGGTCGGACTTGCCCTTGGCGCCGATCTCTTCCCACTGGGATTTGATCGCTGCCGGCACTCAAACGGGCCGGCAGTCCAGCCGTAGGCGGCTTTGGCGGCAGCCATCTGATCAGCATCGGTCAGTGCGCCGTGACCTTTGGAGGTGTCTTGTGCGGCGTGGCCAATGGCGATGTGGCTCTTGCAGGCGATCATCGAAGGTTTCTTCGACTTCTTCGCTGCGGTGATCGCCTCGTCGATGGCCTTGGGGTCGTGGCCGTCGATTTCCAGAACCTGCCAGCCCGACGCTTTGAAGCGCTGGATCTGGTTGGTGCGGTCAGACAGTTCGACCGAGCCGTCGATGGTGATGTTGTTGTTGTCCCAGAAGACAATCAGCTTGCCCAGCTGGTGGCGGCCGGCAAGGCCGATGGCCTCTTGGCTGATGCCCTCCATCAGGCAGCCGTCGCCGGCAATCACATAGGTGTGGTGATCGACAACCTTGCGGCCATACTGGGCGCGCTGCATCTCTTCTGCCATGGCAAAACCCACGGCGTTGGCGATGCCCTGACCCAGCGGGCCGGTGGTGGTCTCCACAGCGTCCAGCAGGAAGTTTTCCGGGTGGCCGGCGGTCAGCGCGCCCTGCTGGCGGAAGTTCTTCACCTGCTCCAGCGTTACCTGCTCGTCACCCAGAAGGAAGAGCAGCGAGTAGATCAGCATCGAGCCGTGGCCCGCCGACAGGATGAACCGGTCGCGGTCCGGCCATTTCGGGGCCGATACATCAAATTTGAGGTGCTTTTCGAACAGCACGGTGGCGACATCGGCCATGCCCATGGGCATGCCGGAATGGCCGGAGTTGGCAGCGGCAACAGCGTCGAGGGTCAGGGCACGGATGGCCGCAGCCTTGTCCCAGTGCTCGGGATTGGCGGCGCGCAGGGCTTTCAGGTCCACTTGCATCATTCCTTTGGGTTTCCGGAAGTTCCCGCGCTGAATAGCAGCCACCGGGCAAAGATCAAGCGCCAGCGGGCGGTTCAGGGCGTCTATCGGCGGTTTCGCAGTGTCTTCAGGGCAGTCAGGCAGTTGAATGCAAACGGAGGGTGTTTTACTTCTGGTTCAGACAGACAGGCTCCGTGCCGCGCCCTTCGTGCGATTCGTGCAAAGGGCGGGGCCAAGGGGCCGCATGGCGGGGAACAGGCATGAGCGAACTTGATGAATTGCAGGGCCGCATCGCGGCTGCGATGGAGCGCATCGGCGCCGGTCTCGGAGCGCTGGAAGCAGCGCAGCCGGACACCGCAGGCGGCGGTGAAGACATTGCCCAGGCGCTGGACGAGGAACGGATCGCCAATGCGCAGCTGGAAGAGCGGCTGAAAAAGCTGAAGGGTGAGATGGCCGCGCTGCAGGAGGCCGCTCCGGTGGCGGGCGGCATGTCGTCGGACAGCAGCGAGTTGGAGGCGCTGCGCGCCGAGGTGGAGCTGCTGCGCAATGAGGTCGGCAACCCGGATGAGGCAGCGGGCCTCAAAGCGGAAGTGGCCCGGCTGACCGCAGCGTTGGACGCGGCCTATGATGCCCCATCGGATACCGATCCTCTGGAAGAGAAAATCGCCGGGCTCACCACCGAAAACGCGGGGCTTCAGTCCGAGATCACCAGCCTTCAGGACCGTTTGGCCTCGGGCGGCGGCGCGGCAGTCGAGGCGGCAGAGCCGGATGCGGAACTGGCCCGGCAGAACGAAATGCTGATCAAGCTGGACACAGAGCTGCAGCATCTGCGCACTGCCAATGAGGAGCTGGTTGCCGCCAATGAGGCGTTGCGGGCGGCCAGCGCCCAGGGCGTGGCGGATCCGGATCTGATCAACAACGCTATGGCGGCCGAAATAGAGGGGCTGCGGGCGGCACAGGCCACCGACCAGGCGCAGATCAATGCGGTGCTTGCGCGCCTGGAACCCTTGCTTGAGGGCGCAGCCCAGATGCCTAACATGCCGGAAGGGGAGGAACAGTGATGCCCGAGGTGACCATTCATATCGGTGGCCGCGGCTTTGAAGTCTCCTGCCAGGAGGGCGAACAGGCCTATCTCCATTCCGCTTCCAA
>CAJXHQ010000466.1 GCA_913054485.1 uncultured Paracoccaceae bacterium | reverse complement strand
CCTCATGCTGCGGAATATCCGATGTGTTCTTGTTGTGACTGCGATCTGCGGCCAGTTGTTCCCCATGGAGGCAGAGCGAGGCAAGACAATATCACCACCTATCAACCATTGATGTGTTTTGATGTATTGCGTGAGGAAAAAGCTCTGCTAGTTGATGGGCCATGATGAATACCGATGACTTCAGCAGGGCAGAGCCGCCGGTGGTCCTGCGCCGCGCCCGCATGTCCGAGATCGCAAAACTGGCCGGGGTTGGCATTGCCACCGTGGATCGGGTGCTGAACAACCGGCAGAATGTGCGCGAGGAAACCCGCCAGTGGGTGCTGCAGGCCAAAGCGGCGATTGAAACCGGCGCAACGCCAGGGGAGCGCTCCCGGCCCTGGCGGCTGAAAGTCTTCCTGCCCGGCGAAGCTGGCCCGTCCACCGAATACCTCGCCGCCTGTTTCCAGGAAGAGGGCAAGCGCGGCAATGCGATCATCGAATGCGTCTTCACCAAGAAGATGGAACCGGCAGTACTGGCGCGCAAGCTGAGGGCTTGTTCCGGGCAAGGCATCGACGCGGTGGCCTTCCAGGCGCTGGAGGACCCGCGGGTACGCCATGCGGTCGAGGATCTGAAGGCGCTGAACATCGCCTGCCTGGCGCTGCTGTCACCGCTGGAATGCCCGGATATCATTGGCTACGCCGGTGTGGACAACCGCGCCGCCGGGCGCACTGCCGGGCTTCTGATGGGGCGCATGCTGCCGCATCCCGGCAAGGTGGCGGTACTGACCGGCGGTCAGCTCTACCGCGCGCATGAGGACCGGGAGATGGGGTTCCGGGCGGCCATTCGCGGGGATTACCGCCATCTGGAGGTGATCGGCGCGGTGAGCGGGATGGACGACATCGAGGGCAACCGGCAGGAGGTTCTGGCGCTTCTGGAGGCCCATCCGGATGTCATCGGCATCTACAATGTCGGCGGCGGCAACGAGGGTGTGGTGCGCGCCCTGCAGGAGGCCGGCGCGACTGGCGAAATCACGGTGATCGGCCACAACCTGACCCCGAAGGCGCAAGGCTACCTGCTGGAGGGCTCGATGGACATTGTTCTGCACCAGAACATGCGCCGCGCCGCCCGGGAGGCGGTGGCGGTGCTGGTGGCGCACCTGGAACACCGGGCCCGGCGCCCATCTATGCTGGGGGTCGAAATCATCACCCGCGAAAACACCCAAGGTGCCGATTTCGGCTGAGAGGCCCGCCGCAGATGCCGGGCGCAGACGCTCCCGCCCCCTTGGGGCACCCCTGCGGTCTGCCCCGAGGCCTTGGGCCGGGCGCCGGGCCTTGCGGCCCGGCGCTGCCTCCGGCGGGAGTATTTTTGGAAAGATGAAAGATGGGCTGCAGGTCTGGCCGTCAGCTGTTTTCGGGGGTGATCACATGGAACCGGCAAGACAGATCCAGCCCGTCAAGGGGCTGGCCGAGAAGGCTGCGCTCCATCGCCTGCACCGCTGCTGCCGCCACTTCGGCAACCGGGGTGGCGAGCACCAGGTCGACGATCCCCTCCATCATGCCCTCTTTGGAATAGGGGGTGTCCTCGTGGCAGATGTAGAGGATCTGCCGGCCGCGGCCGGATTCGCGCAACGCCCGCACCGCCCCCTCAACGCCGCCGCCGCAATGATAAAGCCCGGCCAGATCCGGTGCGGCGCGCAGCAGCTCCTGCACTGCCTCATAAGCCACCGCCGGGTCATCCAGATAGACCAGCGAGTCGCGCAAGCGCATCTGCGGCGCATATTCCCGCATGTAGCTGCGGAACCCAGCCTCGCGGTCCTCTTGACCGATATAGCGGTGCGAGCCGATCAGGATGCCCATTTCGCCGCCTGACGGCGCGAAGCGGGACATGGCCCAGCCGGCGGTCCGCCCGGCCTGCCGCCCGTCGCTGCCGGCAAAGCCGGAACAGGCGGCTGTGTTCAACGGGCTGAGCAGGGCAAAAACCGGCGTGCCTGAGGCCGCGAGATCCTCCAGCGCGCGGTGCACCTTGGGGTGCATCGATCGCCACCACTGCCAGCGCATCCGCCTGCGGCCCCAAGGCCGCGATGGCACCTGAGAGATCGTCCGGCGACAGGCTTTCCACATAACGGATCTGCACCGCAGCGCGGATGCCTTGGGCCTCTGCCGCGGCAGTTCCGATGGCGGCGGCCAGCTTCTGGTAGAAGATCTTACCCCGCTTCTGCAGGATGAAACCCAGGGTTTTTGCGGGCGCCATTTCTTCGATCCGGCGCCGCATCAGGCCCTGCGCATGATAGCCAAGCGCCTCGGCGGCGGCCAGAACCCGCTGGGCAGTGGCCGCGCGCACCGGGGCGCGGCGGTTCAGCACACGGTCCACCGTGGCCACGCCAACCCCGGCTTCGGCTGCGATCTGAGTCAGCGTGACCCGGCCTGCCATTTCCGCACCCCTGATAGAAACCATCACCCAAATCAGCATGCTTGATGCAAGTTGTGATAGGAAACTTCAAGACTGAATTGACCCGACCGCCTGGATGGGGGGATGGTCCGTCCTGCAAACCCCTCATCCCAGGACGTGAAAGATGCCCAAGGACATGCAATGGCGTGACTACAGCCTGACCGGACCGGATGCCGGCCCCGGTTTCAAACCCAAGGAATGGTATGCCACGCCAGTGCCGCGCAAGCGGATGAAAGAGCTGATGAGGCGGACGGACAGACCTGCGCTGATTAACTACGGGATCTGGCTGGGTCTGTTGGCCGTCACCGGCGCTTGGGTGGTGCTGGCCTGGGGCACAGTCTGGGCAGTGCCGGCGATGCTGTTTTATGGGATTTTCTACGGATCCTGCGGGGATTCGCGCTGGCATGAGACCTCGCACGGGACCGTCTTCAAGTCGCCGTGGCTGAACAAGGTCTTCTACCAGATTGCCAGTTTCATGGGGCTGAAGAACCCGACGCTTTGGCGCTGGAGCCATACGCGGCACCACACCGACACCGTGGTAGTAGGCCGCGATCCTGAAATCGCCTTCCCGCGGCCGCCGCATCCGATGAACATCCTGTGGAACATGCTGCATCTGCAGTCAGGCTATGCCGAATTGAAGAAGATGGTGAACCTGTCGCTGGGCCGCCTGACAAAGGACCAGAAGTGCTTCCTGATCGAGAAGGACCGGCCCAAGGCCTTTTGGGAGGCCCGTGTGCATCTGGCCATTCTGCTGACTGTGGCGGGCACCAGCGTTGCGCTGCAAAGCTGGCTTCCGCTGGTGCTGATCGGCCTGCCGACCTTCTATGGTTCCTGGCTGCACCACCTTCTGGCCGCGCTGCAGCATGCCGGGCTGGCCGAGGATATTCCGGACCACCGGATGAATTCGCGCACCGTGCTGATGAACCCATTCTTCCGCTTCGTCTATTCCAACATGAACTACCACGTCGAACATCACATGCACCCGATGGTTCCCTTCTATGCGCTGCCGGCACT
>CAJXHQ010000465.1 GCA_913054485.1 uncultured Paracoccaceae bacterium | reverse complement strand
TGATCGCCCGCCAGCTCACCTATTTATCGGCCTGGGAGAAGGACCACGGCCACCGCTGCGACCTAGAGGCCGGCATGGCCAAGCTCTTGGGCGCCCGCGTCGCTTGGGCGGCGGCCGACAACGGTTTGCAGATCCACGGCGGCAACGGTTTTGCGCTGGAATACAAAATCAGCCGCGTGCTCTGTGATGCGCGCATTTTGAATATCTTTGAAGGCGCGGCCGAAATTCAGGCGCAGGTCATCGGCCGCCGCCTTCTGGCCTGATCTCTCGGGGATACCAGCTTCCTGACGGGGCACTCCCCCTACTTGCCCGGCCTCTGTGCCGGGCTTTTCTTTGCCGTCGGGGTGCGCAAGGCGGCGCTTTACTTTCACGGGCAAAGCTTTTTCCGCTTTCCCGCCAAAGAAAGTTCGAATTTCCTTGGTACAAATGTCTGCGAAGGTATTTGAAGCGGCAGGAGAACAGCATCGATGACCAGTTTCCGAGGGCTGATGGGGCTTATTTTTCTAACCATCAGCGCCTGCGCCGGTGCACCGCCCCCGGCAGAGGGCCCGCGCATTCTGGCGATGGGCGATTCGCTGATGGCTGCGCATTCGATCAGCGGCCGCGCCATCGCAGATGTGGCCGGAACAGCACTGAACGTGCCGGTCACCGACCGCTCTGTCCTCGGTGCGCGGATGAACTACATGCTGCCCGTTTCCGGCGTGATGGGCATGAGTATCCCCAAGCAATACCACGGCGAAAACTGGGACTGGGTGATCGTCAATGGCGGCGGAAATGACCTGTGGTTCGGCTGCGGTTGCGGCGCTTGCGGGCGTAAGATGGACAAGATGATCTCGGCTGACGGGCGCAGAGGCACCATCCCCGGCCTGATGAACCGGCTGCGCCGGAGCGGCGCGCAGGTGGTTTACCTCGGTTACCTGCGCAGCCCAGGGATGGGCTCGCCCATCGAATCCTGCCGCGACGAAGGTGATGAACTGGACCGCCGCCTGACCCTCCTGGCTGACTTGGACGCAGGGTTGCACTTCCTGCCGCTGTCAGACCTGGTGCCCCATGGCGACCGATCGTACCACGGCATTGACATGATCCACCCCTCGCTGAAAGCCAGCCGTGAGATCGGGGTTATGGTGGCCGACGTGATCCGTCACGAAGGCGTCAGGTGACGGCAGCTGCCGGCTGCCTTAGGCAAGAGGAATGATACGCCTGACCGCCCTGCTGTTTCTGATCCTTGCCGCCTGCCGCGGCGATGAAACCCTGGCGTCCTATGGCGGTGAAGGGAAGGTCTGGCTTCTGCGCGAACTGGACGGCGCAGCTTTCCCGGCCCGGGCCACGCTGGAGTTTCCTCCGGGCGGCGGAAGGATCGCCGGGGTTGCCGCCTGCGGCAGCTACAGCGCCGCGATGACCGTGCCCTACCCCTGGTTCCAATCCGGCCTGCCGGAAATGAGCCTCTCCAGCTGCCCGGATCCGGCGGCAGAGGATCTGACGGCGCAAACCGCATTCGTGAAAGCGCTGGCCGCAATGGAATTCGCCGAAATCTCCGGCCCGGTCCTGATCCTCAGCAACAGCGCCGGACGCGAGATGCTGTTCAGAGCCGGCGGCTGAGCAGGTCCAGCAGCCGCCCGCGCGCCTCCGGCGCCGGCTGGTGAAGGGATTTGGCCAGGTGCGCCTCGAAGAAGAAACCGGTGGTGCGCAGGGCGATGAGGATCTCCTCGTCGCCGGCCTCGCCTTCGCCGCGCAGGACAGGCGGCAGCGGCAGCAGCCGGTCCGCCCAGACGCCCGCCCCTTTGCGCGACACTGCGCGGCCGGACTTCGGGGACACATAGATCAGCTCTTCCGTTGCCCCCGTCGCAGCGCAGGCCGTCAGGTCGAGACCGAAACCCAGCTCCTCCAGAAGCGCCAGCTCCCAGCGCAGATAAGCCAGCGACCAAAGCTCCTCATTGGCCAGAAGATCCAAAAGCTGCTCCGATTGCTTGTAAAGATCGCCGTGCGGCTGCCGCTCGGGCAGGCCGAACGCCAGCAGGGCCGTCACCGCATTGAGCCCGGCCAGCGCCAGGCGGCCCGAAAGGGCGGCGGCGGCACGGCTGCGCAGCGGTTCGGCCTGATACGATCCCAGATGATCTTCCAGCCGGGCGCGCCAGGTCAGATCCAGCTGCGCGCCGGGTTGCAGCACCGGCGCCATCCGGCGGCTGGCCCCGCCGCGCACCAGACCCGCATGGCGGCCGTGCTCTTCGGTGAAAACATCAATGATCGCGGCGCCTTCGCCGTGGCGGCGCACCGTGAGCAATATGCCGTGATCGCGCCATTCCACGTGACCGCCTCCCTGTGGTTGCGCCCAGCAGACCGCAAGCCGCCTTCGGGCGCAAGCGGTTACTCCAGCCCCGGCTCGTCCAGCAAGTGGCGGCCCTGGCGGTCTTCGACTTCGATCACCCAGAGATCCGGGTCGAACCCGCTCTGACGGCGGATGGAAGCATCGACCTCTGCCTCTGCGCCCTCGCAGAGCACATCCCATTTGCGCGCGCCGCTCATCAGATCGAAGGTGCGGTGGAAGGCACAGGCCTGCCCGTCGAGCGTGTTGAGCTTCACCAGTACCGCACCGGCGGTGTCATCGCCGTGGGCAACAACAAAGGCGGGGATCTCCTGGAAGCGCAGGCGGGCAATATAGGCCTGAACCCAGAATTCTGCGGTGAGGCGGGCCATGGCTTACCTCCGCAGGCCAGAGCGCCCGAGGCACTTGCGGGAGCCTCCGGCGGGAGTACTTGGGAAAAGATGAAGCACGGCGGCGGCCTGTCAGCCGTTGCCGTCTTTGAAGTCGAGGCCCATTTCGGAATAGCGTTCGGCCTCTTCCAGCCAGTTGGGCCGCACCTTCACCTGCAGAAAGAGGTGGATCTTGCGGTCGAGGAACTCTTCCAGTTCCGCACGGGCAGCCTGGGAGACAGCCTTGATCGTCTCGCCGCGTTTGCCCAGCACGATGCCCTTGTGGCCGTCGCGGACCACATAGATCACCTGGTCGATCTTGGCAGAACCGTCCTTGCGCTCCTCCCAGTTTTCGGTTTCCACCGTCATCTGGTAGGGCAGCTCCTGATGCAGGCGCAGGGTCAGTTTTTCGCGCGTCATCTCGGCCGCGATCATCCGCATCGGCAGGTCGGCGATCTGATCCTCAGGGTAGAGCCAGGGGCCTTCCGGCAGCTGGTCCGCCAGCCATTTGCGCAGATCATCAACACCGTGGCCGCGTTCGGCCGAGATCATGAAGGTCTCCGCGAAATCATAGGCTTCGTTCAGCTTTTGGGTCAGCTCCAGCAGCACTTCGGACTGCACCTTGTCGATCTTGTTAATCGCCAGCGCCACGGTGCGCCCCTCGCCAATCTCGGAGAGCCCCTCGAGGATGCGCTCGACGCCTTCGGTGACACCGCGGTGGGCCTCGATCAAAAGCAGGACCACATCAGCATCGGCGGCACCGCCCC
>CAJXHQ010000464.1 GCA_913054485.1 uncultured Paracoccaceae bacterium | reverse complement strand
TCAAGAAGTTCAACGACAACCATGGCCATGATGCCGGCGACATGGTGCTGCGCGCCGTGGGCGCGGTGCTGGAACAGGCCTGCGACGGCGATGAAGTCGCCTGCCGCATGGGCGGCGAGGAGTTCACCCTGCTCCTGCCCGGTGTGATGCAGGAGGACGTCATGACCAAGGCCGAACACCTGCGCCAGGCCGTAGAGGCGATTACCGTGCGCTATGGCGAAAAGGCGCTGCCGCGGATCACCATCTCGCTCGGCGTGGCGCATTACCCGGCCCATGGCACCATGCCGCAGGACCTGATGCGCGCCTCGGATGATGCGCTGTATGATGCCAAGGCCAAGGGCCGCAACCAGGTCTGCCTGGCGGCCGGCGCGGAGCCCGCCCCGCGCGACCACAGGGCCCAGGCAGAGCCGTTCGGGCCGGAGCTGCCTTCCAGAACAGTGGCCGCCGAATGAATGCTGCAAAGCAGAAAAAATTCCCCGTGAGCGCTAACATTGCCATTGCGTAATTTGGCGCAGGGCTTATCAATACGCGCCATGGATCTGCATCAGCACTATCCGGGCCTCCTCGATCTCAAGCGCCGCGCCAAGCGGCGCTTGCCGCGTTTTGTCTGGGAATACCTGGACAGCGGCACCGGGACAGAGGCAGCCAAAGCCCGCAACCGCGCCGCGCTGGACCGGGTGGGCTTTGAACCTTCGATCCTGCACGGCCCGCTGGACATCAGCCTTGCGACCACGCTGTTCGGTACGGCGCGCGCGCTGCCCTTCGGCATTGCGCCGGTGGGCATGTCCGGGCTTATCTGGCCGGGTGCCGAAACCCGCCTGGCCCGTTCCGCCGCGCGCAGCGGCATTCCCTATTGCCTCTCGACAGTGGCCAGCCAGTCACCCGAAGACCTGGCTCCGCATATCGGTGCGGACGCCTGGTACCAGCTCTACCCGCCCAAGGATGAGGCCATCCGCAGCGACATGCTGAAACGGATCCGTGATGCTGGCTTCAAGGTTCTGGTGCTGACGGTGGATGTGCCGGTGGCCTCGCGCCGGGAGCGGCAGGTGCGGTCTGGGCTGACCCAGCCGCCAAAGCTAACCCCGCGGCTGCTGGCGCAGGTGGCGCTACGCCCGGCCTGGGCGCTGGCCTCGGCCAGGGCGGGCATGCCGCGGATGCGCACGCTGGACAAATACACCACGGGCGATCAGGCGGGGCTGCCACCGCATGCCCATATCGGCTACCTGCTGCGCACCTCGCCCACCTGGGACTATGTGCAGTGGCTGCGCGATCATTGGGACGGCCCGCTGGTGATCAAAGGCGTGATGCGCGCCTCGGATGCGCCGAAGCTGGAGGCGATCGGCGCCGATGCGCTCTGGGTCTCCAATCACGCCGGCCGCCAGTTCGACGGGGCGCCTGCCTCCATCGAGGCGCTGCCCGCCGTCCGCGCCGCGACCAAACTGCCGCTGATCTTCGACAGCGGTGTCGAAGGCGGATTGGACATCCTGCGCGCTTTGGCGCTGGGAGCAGACTTTGTTATGCTGGGCCGCGCCTACCACTTCGCACTCGCAGCATTGGGGCCGGACGGGCCTGATCACCTGACAGAGCTGCTGAAACGCGACATTGAGGCAAATATGGGCCAGCTCGGCGCCAACGAAATTGCTGCGCTGCCGCAACCGCTGAGCCACACAATAGGAACGTGATTCCACCTTTAAGGGATGTGAGCGCAATCAAAGGCCGCATGAGAGCGCAAACATGCCGTTTGTACCAAGATCTACGGATAGGCCCTGGTCTATTTTGTAACTAACACGATGCATACAACGCACCAGCCATGGGGAAGACATGACTGACTTCAAGAAGATCCTGATCGCCAACCGCGGTGAAATCGCCATCCGTGTGATGCGCGCCGCCAATGAAATGGGCAAGCGCACCGTCGCCGTCTACGCCGAAGAGGACAAGCTTGGCCTGCACCGTTTCAAAGCGGATGAAGCCTACCGGATCGGTGAAGGCATGGGCCCCGTGGCCGCCTACTTGTCGATTGACGAAATGATCCGGGTTGCCAAGGAATGCGGCGCGGATGCGATCCACCCCGGCTATGGCCTTCTGTCCGAGAACCCGGACTTCGTCGACGCCTGTGCGCGCAACGGCATAACCTTCATCGGCCCCAAAGCGGAAACCATGCGCGCCCTCGGCGACAAGGCTTCGGCGCGGCGTGTGGCGGTCGAGGCCGGCGTGCCGGTGATCCCGGCAACCGAAGTGCTGGGCGATGACATGGACGCGATCCGCAAAGAAGCGGGCGAGGTCGGCTACCCCCTGATGCTGAAAGCCTCCTGGGGCGGCGGCGGCCGCGGCATGCGGCCGATCCTCGGCGAGGGGGAGCTGGAAGAGAAGGTGCTGGAAGGCCGCCGCGAGGCGGAAGCCGCCTTTGGCAACGGCGAGGGCTATCTGGAGAAAATGATCCAGCGCGCCCGCCACGTGGAGGTGCAGATCCTCGGCGACAAACAGGGCGGCATGTACCACCTGTTTGAACGAGACTGCTCGGTCCAGCGGCGCAACCAAAAGGTCGTGGAACGTGCTCCGGCACCCTACCTGACCGAAGGGCAGCGCAGCGAGATCTGCGAGCTGGGCCGCAAGATCTGCGCCCATGTGAACTATGAATGCGCCGGTACCGTCGAATTCCTGATGGATATGGACGACGGCAAATTCTACTTCATCGAGGTGAACCCCCGCGTTCAGGTGGAACATACCGTCACCGAAGAAGTCACCGGCATCGACATCGTGCGCGCCCAGATCCTGATCGCCGAAGGCAAGAGCATTGCCGAGGCAACCGGCAAGGCCAGCCAGGACAAGGTGCAGCTGACCGGCCACGCGCTGCAGACCCGCGTCACCACGGAAGATCCGCAGAACAACTTCATCCCGGACTACGGCCGCATCACCGCCTACCGCTCGGCCACTGGCATGGGCATCCGCCTGGACGGCGGCACGGCCTATGCAGGCGGCGTGATCACCCGCTACTATGACAGCCTGCTGACCAAGATCACCGCCAAGGCCCCGACGCCCGAGATGGCGATCGCCCGCATGGACCGCGCGCTGCGCGAATTCCGGGTGCGCGGCGTATCGACCAACATTGCCTTTGTAGAGAACCTGCTGAAACACCCGACCTTCCTCAGCAATGAATACACCACCAAGTTCATCGACGAGACACCAGAGCTGTTCCAGTTCGCCAAGCGCCGTGACCGCGGCACCAAGGTGCTGTCCTACATTGCCGACATCACCGTGAACGGCCACCCGGAGACCGAAGGCCGCGCCGAACCCGCTGCCGACCTGAAAGCACCTCGCGCGCCCAGGGCGGAACCGGGCAACCTGCCCTACGGCACCCGCAACCTGCTGGAGCAAAAAGGCCCGCAGGCGGTTGCTGACTGGATGAAGGCGCAGCGCCAGCTGCTGCTGACCGACACCACCATGCGCGACGGGCACCAGTCGCTGCTGGCGACCCGGATGC
>CAJXHQ010000463.1 GCA_913054485.1 uncultured Paracoccaceae bacterium | reverse complement strand
AACACCACCTGCATCTTGTGGCGCATCGCATGCGGCATGGCCGGCGAGACCGGCGCGCCCGCCAGCAGGATCTCCCCGTCCTGCAGCGGCTCCAAGCCCAGAATGGCCCGTGTCAGGGTCGATTTTCCGCAGCCGGACTCGCCCACCAGCCCCAGACGTTCACCCCGGTTCAGGGTGAAGCTGACACCGTTCACGGCCCGGTATATGCCCGGGGCGGCAAACAGAGAGGCACGCGGCAGCCGGTAGTCGCGGACCGCGCTGCGCACCTCCAGCAGCGGTGCCGGCGGCGGGGCGGGCGGCAGGTCTGCCTGGTGGCCGGACGCCGCAAAGAGCATCCGGGTATAGGGATGCTGCATATCCGCCAGAAGCCCCTGCGTAGAGCCTGTTTCGACCACGACACCCTGTTTCATCACCACGATGTCATCCGCCAGATCAGCAACAACGGCAAGGTCGTGGGTGATGATCAAAAGCCCCATGTCAGAGTCTCTGACAAGGGATTTCAGCAGGTCGAGGATCTGCGCCTGAGTGGTGACATCCAGCGCCGTGGTTGGCTCATCCGCGATCAAAAGCCGGGGGCGCAGGGCGATGGCCATGGCGATCACCACCCGCTGACGCTGCCCGCCCGACAGCTCATGCGGGTAGCGCGTGAGCGGGAAGCGGTCCTGCGGCAGGCCGACCCGGTCCAGCACCTCGATGGCACGCTGGCGGGCCTCAGTGCGGGGCATGGCCTTGTGGATCAGGATGGTCTCCACCACCTGGTCGCCGATGGTTTTCACCGGGTTCAGCGCGGTCATCGGCTCCTGGAAGACCATGCCGATGGACCGCCCGCGCAGAGCGCACATCTGCGCCTCGCTTTGCTGCAGGATGTCCGTGCCGTCCAGCGTGATCCGGCCCGTGGCCCTGGCCTGCTCGGGCAGCAGCTGCATCACCGCCAGCGCGGTCATGGACTTTCCGGAGCCGCTTTCGCCGGTAATGGCGGTGATGCTGCCCGGAGCCAGTGTCAGAGACACATTTTGCAGCACCGGCACGCCGCTGATGGTCAGCGAAAGGCTGTCAATCTCCAGCAGGCTCATGTCCGCGCCACCCGCAGTTTCGGGTCCAGCCAGTCGCGCAGCCCGTCGCCCAGAAGGTTCAGCCCCAGCACGGTGAGGATGATCGCGCAGCCCGGCACCAGCGCCAGATGCGGAGCGAGCGAGACCATGGTCTGCGCATCCGCCAGCATCCGCCCCCAGCTGGGCACCGGCGGCTGCGCGCCAAGACCGACGTAGGACAGCCCGGCCTCGGCCAGGATGCCCAGCGAGAACTGGATGGTGCCCTGCACGATCAGCAGGTTGGCGATATTGGGCAGGATATGTTCCGCCGAGATGCGAGCGCGGGATTTACCGGCAACCCGCGCGGCAAGGATGAATTCACGCTCCCACAGGGACAGCGCCGCGCCGCGCGAGATGCGGGCAAAGACCGGAATGTTGAAAATGCCGATGGCAATGATCGCGTTGACCGCTCCGGCACCGAAGACGGCGGTGATCAGGATGGCGATCACCAGCGAGGGGAAGGCAAAGACAAGGTCGTTGCCACGCATGATCCCCTCGTCCAGCCAGCTGCCTTTGGCGGCGGCGGCAGCCAGCCCCAGCGGCACGCCGGCACCCATGCCGATGCCAACAGCCAAAAGGGCGACTGCAAGGGAGGTGCGGGCTCCCACCATGATCATCGACAGGATATCGCGGCCGAAATGATCAGTCCCCAAGAGATGCGCACCGCCTGGTGGTTGCAGCTTGGCCGGGATGTTCAAGGCTGCGTGCTCATACGGCGTCCACACAAAGGACATGAGCGCCGCCAGCAGCACCAGAGAGGAGAGCAGCGCTCCGAGGATCAGGCTGCGTTTCATGTGCGGCTCCTCAGGCGGGGGTCGACGGCGGCATAGGCCAGATCGACGGCGAAATTCACGGTGATCACCGCAAAGACCAGCAGCATCACCACGCTTTCCACCACAATGAGGTCGCGGGCCGAGATCGCCTGGAACACCAGCCGTCCGAGGCCGGGCAGGTAGAAGACCTGCTCGATGATGATCGCCCCGGCCAGGAGGAAGGAGAATTGCAGCCCGATAATGGTCAGCACCGGGATCATCGCGTTGCGCAGCCCGTGGTGCCACAGCGCCTGCCGCCGCGTGAGGCCCTTGGCGCGGGCGGTGCGCATGAAATCCTCGCCGAGGATGTCCAGCAGGGCCGACCGCATCACCCGTGTCAGAATCGCCGCCTGCGGCAGCGCCAGCGCGATGGCGGGCAGGGTGAGCGAATGCAGCCCGGTCCGGATACCGTCCTCCCAGCCGGCAAAACCGCCGGCGCCGAACCAGCGCAGGTTGATGGCGAAAACCAAGACCAGCATCATTGCAAACCAGAAGTTCGGCACCGCGACACCCAGCTGGGTCGCCCCCATCACCGCCATGTCGCCCGCGCGCCCGCGCCGCGCGGCCGCAAAGATGCCGGCCGGGAATGCAATCAGTACCGACAGCGTCAGCGCATAAAGCGCCAGCGGCAGGGAGACCTGGATACGGGCGGCAATCATATCTGCCACCGGGGTGCGGTAGGTGTAGGAGGTGCCGAAGTCGCCGGACAGCATGCCCGAAACCCAGCTCAGGTAGCGTTGCAATTTGCCCTGGTCGAGGCCCAGTTCGCTGCGCAATGCCGCCACCGTATCGGCCTGCGCATTGACCCCAAGCATGAAGGCCGCCGGGTCGCCCGGCGCGATCTCCACGACAAAGAAGATCACCGCCGAGGCGACGGCAAGGCTGAGGATCAGCGACAGAAGGCGTTTTAAAGAATAGCGCAGCATTGCCGCCACGTTAGGGGCGGCCCCCGGTCCGGTCCAGTGGTCATGCGCGCAATGGCGGCAAGTTTTCGCGCTATCCGGGCGCGAGGTAACGCCCCACCGCCAGCGCCACAATGGCAAGATAACCCAGCGGGTAGATCCACTTGATCACATAGTTGTCCAGCCGCAGCGCCAGCGCACCGCGCCCGGAGGATTTGATCCGGCTGAGGATGATGTTGAAGACAATTACCGAGCCGGTGACAACAAACATCCATTGCAGCAGGAAATCCAGGAAGGTGAGGTAGCCCAGCCGCGGCAGATCCTCGGAGACGGCCCAGTTGAAAGCCACAAAGACCAGCAGGTTGGCGCCGGCAATCTCGGCCCGTTTGCGGTATTCATCGAGAAAGAAAATGGTCCAGGACACGGTGATCAGCACCAGCATCGGCAGGAAAATCCGGAGCGCATAATACATCACGTGCCGCCGCCCTTCGAAGGCCAGCGCCACCTTGGCGCTGGGCCGGCCTGAAATCCCCTCGGCGGTGGATAGCTGCATTTCCGCCTTCTCCAGGATCCACTCCTCCTCTCCCAAGAGACTGCCGAGGCCGGACCAATCCTCCCGCACTGAATAAGATACCAGGTCTTCCGGGTAGAGCGAGACCACCTCAAGATAGAACTGCTGGTGGTCG
>CAJXHQ010000462.1 GCA_913054485.1 uncultured Paracoccaceae bacterium | reverse complement strand
GAACAGCCGCTGATCATTGCGGGCGACGAGGACCTGATCGTCAGCCGCGAAGTGGAGCATTACGACACCATCGGCCTGATGACCTGAACAGGTCAGCCCGCCGCGCTGTCCCAACGGTAAATGACTTCGTCTCCTTCGCGGGTGCCGGCAAAACCCGCTTTCTCCAGCACGCGGGCGGACGCCGCGTTGTCATCCATCACCCCGCCTGACAGAACCACACCGCTACCGCGGAACAGATCCTGCACAGCGCGCAGCATTTCGGTTGCCAGCCCCTTTCCCCAGCCGCGTTCCGCCAGCAGATAGCCGATGTGGCGTTCCCGGCTGCCGGCCCGCGGATACGACAGGATCAGCAAGCCGATGCCGCGCCCTTCCGCGCGCAGCGCAACCACTTCGGCCGCCTGCGACAGCTGTCCAAGAAAGCGCCGCCGTGCGGCCTCATCCGCTGTGCCTTGAAACCCGCCCGGCAGCCAGCGCACCACATCGGGCGCAAATAACTCATTCAGCTCTGCGGCGCTCAGTTCCTGCCAGCGCACGGCCCTCAGACGCGGGCTGTGCAGATCCTGCAGGCTTAAGCCGCCACCGCCTTGCGCACCATATCCCAATAGATCGTCCCCACCTCATCGAGCGACAGCCGCCCGCCCTCACGGTACCACGTGTTGACCCCGGTGAGCATGGCAATCACCGCCATGGCCGCAATTCGCGTATCAGGCACCGTGAAGGTTCCCCCTGCAACACCATCAGTTAGGATCGCCTCAAGCGCATCCTCATACTGGCGGCGCATTGCTTCGATCGCGTCAAAGTTCTTCGCTGTCAGGTTACGCAGTTCCATGTAGGCAATGAAGACCGCATCCGCCCGTTCCAGGTTGTAGCTGATGTGAAAGCGGGTGAACGCCTCCAGCCGGGCCAGCGGGTCCGCTGGTTTTTCCAGCGCAGCCCAGGCCGCCAGCAACCCAGCCATATGCTCTTCCATCAGGTCGAACAGCAGGCTTTGCTTATCGGGCGTGTAATTGTACAAGGCCCCGGCCTGCACGCCGACCTCCGACGCGATCTGGCGCATCGACACGGCTGCATAGCCTTGCTGCGCAAAAAGTTTCAGCGCCGCACTGCGGATGCGCGGGCCGGTGACGCCGGAATGAGAGCCTTGAGTACGTGCCATCCGGCCACGATAACTGAACAATTGTTCAGAAAAAACCCCTCCTTGCGCGGCAGGGTCCTTTCGGGGCATCTAAGGCGGGCAAATACCGGGGATCCTTCCATGCGCCTGCTGAAATCCTGTGCTGTTCTGCTGCTGGCCGCGGCCTGCTCCAACGTTCCGGAGCTGGAAGAGGGCATTACCCCGGATCTTCGCAAGGCCGCCTATCCGGACCTGGTTCCGCTTGAGAACCTGCTGGAGCCGCTGCCCGCCCCGGTCGAGCAAAGCACCGAAACCCAGGCCCGGCTGGACGCCCGCGCCGCCCGGCTGCGCGCCCGCGCCGCGGCGCTGGAAACGCAAACAAACTAACCCCGCCGCTGCTGAAGTGCCATTTTGGCGCCGCCCAGCGTTGCACCCGCTTGCCCGGCCGGCTAAGGCGGGTTTGACTTATTTTTAGCAGGGAACCTCCGGACATGACTCAGCCTCTTCGCCTCGGGATTGCAGGATTGGGCACTGTCGGCATCGGCGTGGTAAAAATCATCCGCCGCCAGGCCGCACTGCTGGAGGCCCGCACAGGGCGCCGGATCGAGATCACCGCGGTATCTGCCCGCGACGCCTCCAAGGACCGCGGCGTGTCGCTGAAGGACTACGCCTGGGAAACCGACCCGGTGGCGCTGGCAAAACGCGACGATGTGGATGTCTTTGTCGAACTGATGGGCGGCCACGAAGGCGCTGCAAAGAACGCCATCGAGGCAGCCCTGGCCACCGGCAAGGATGTGGTCACTGCCAACAAGGCGCTGCTGGCAATCCACGGTCAGGCGCTGGCCGAACAGGCCGAGGGCGCAGGCCGCATCATCCGTTTCGAGGCGGCTGTTGCGGGCGGCATCCCGGTGATCAAATCGCTGACCGAGGGCCTCGCCGGTAATGAGATCACCCGCGTCATGGGCGTGATGAACGGCACCTGCAACTATATCCTCACCCGGATGGAAGCCACTGGTCAGGGCTACAACGTGCTGTTCGACGAATGCGCGCGCCTCGGCTACCTGGAGGCCGACCCCAACCTCGACGTGGGCGGCATCGACGCGGGTCACAAGCTGGCGATCCTCTCCTCCATCGCCTTTGGCACCAAGCCGGCCTTTGATGATGTGCAGCTGGAAGGCATCCAGCGGATCGAACTTGACGACATCCGGGCCGCCGCCGACATGGGCTACCGTATCAAACTCCTGGGTGTGGCGCAGCGCTCGGCCCGCGGGCTGGAACAGCGCATGACCCCCTGCCTGGTGCCTGCCAACTCGCCGCTGGGCCAGCTGGAAGGCGGCACCAACATGGTGGTGATCGAAGCTGACGCGGTCGAGCAGGTCGTGCTGCGCGGCCCCGGCGCCGGCGAAGGCCCGACTGCCAGCGCTGTGATGGGCGATGTCTGCGATCTGGCGCGCGGGTTCCGCATCCCGGCATTCGGCCAGCCGGCTAAAACCCTGAAGGAAGCCCCTGCAGCCCAGACCGGCCTGCCCGCGCCTTTCTACCTGCGGATGAGCCTGCAGGACAAGCCAGGCGCGCTGGCCGAAGTCGCCGCCATCTTGGGCGAGGCCGGCATCTCCATCGACCGGATGCGCCAGTACGGCCACGAGGAGCCCACCGCCCCGGTGCTTATCGTGACGCACAAGTGCACCCGCGCCACATTGGACGAGGCGCTGGATGCGCTGGAAACCACCGATGTGGTCGATGGAACCCCCGTTGCGCTGCGCATCGAGGAACTCTGAACCCTTTATGACCTTGCAGCCCCGGCCCGCGCCGGGGTATGCCGGTTGAAACCCGTTTTGATTGAGACTGGACCCGAACGCATGACCTCCAACTCCTCCGAAGACCTCGCCTTCTCCGACCGCATGCTGTCGCTGGGCCTGGCCCGTGTGGCAGAACAGGCGGCCCTCGCCTCTGCTTCGCTGGTTGGCCGCGGTGACGAGAAGGCCGCCGATCAGGCCGCTGTGAACGCCATGCGCGAACAGCTGAACCTGCTGGACATCAAAGGCGTCGTGGTCATCGGCGAGGGCGAACGCGACGAAGCCCCGATGCTGTATATCGGCGAAGAAGTCGGCACCGGCGAAGGCCCCGGCGTGGACATTGCGCTGGATCCGCTGGAAGGCACCACGCTGACCGCCAAGGACATGCCCAACGCCCTGACCGTGATCGCCATGGGCCCGCGCGGCTCTATGCTGCACGCGCCGGACACCTACATGGACAAGCTGGCCGTTGGCCCGGGCTATGAAGACGGCGTTGTGTCGCTGGACATGTCCCCGCGTGAACGGGTCGAGGCACTGGCCAAGGCCAAGGGCTGCGCGCCCGCCGACATCACTGTCTGCATC
>CAJXHQ010000461.1 GCA_913054485.1 uncultured Paracoccaceae bacterium | reverse complement strand
GATACCAAGGAGAAGGATCTTCTGGGATCCCTGTCGATCGAGCTGATCGACGCCGATCTGCGTATCAAGCCGGACGGGCAGCCCTATTCCAGCTTCGCCTTTGTGGCCGAGCTGCAGGACGAGGTGCGCAATCACCCCCTGGCCGAGACCGTCTCCTTCCGCGGCTGGCGCTCCGGCCCCGGCGGCGATGCGCTGGACGTGCAGTTCTACGGCGCCGATGTGCATACGCTGAAGGCGGCCTCCGAAGACCTGAAGACCGCCCTGGCGCGCTACCCCGAGGTCTCGGCGGTGGAGGACAATCTGGCCTATGACAAGGAGGAGATCTTCCTTGACCTCACGCCGCAGGGCAAGGCGATGAACTTCACCATCGACAGTCTGGGCCGGGTGCTGAAGAACCGTCTGAACGGGATCGAGGCCGCGACCTATCCGGACGGGCCGCGGTCGGCCATGATCCGGGTGGAACTGCCCGAGGGCGAGCTGACGGCAGATTTCCTGGAAAGCATGCAGATGCGCGCGCCGAACGGTGCCTATGTGCCGCTGGCCGACATCGTTTCGGTCAGCCAGCGCACCGGGTTTTCCACCGTGCGGCGCGAAAACGGTGTCCGGGTGATGAGCGTAACCGGCGACATATCAGAGGATGATCCCGCCCGCGCCGAGGAGATCACCCGCGCGCTGGAGGAAGAAATCCTGCCGGAAATCGCCAGCCTGCGGCAGGTGGAATGGGACCTGTCAGGCCTGTCCGAACAGGAGAGCGATTTTCTGACCGATGCCCGCGACGGGCTGATCCTCTGCCTGACCGGCATCTACCTGGTGCTGGCCTGGGTCTTTGCCAGCTGGACCCGCCCGCTGGTGGTGATGGCGATCATCCCCTTCGGCCTGGTCGGCACGATCTGGGGTCATTACGTCTGGGGTGTGCCGCTCAGCATGTTCACTGTGATCGGGCTTCTGGGCATGACCGGGATCATCATCAATGATTCCATCGTTCTGGTGACCACAATCGACGAATATGCAGCGGAACGCGGGCTGCTGCCGTCGATCATCGACGGCGCGGCGGACCGGCTGCGGCCGGTGATCCTGACCACGCTGACCACGGTGCTGGGCCTGACGCCGCTGTTGTATGAGCCGTCGCAGCAGGCGCAGTTCCTGAAACCCACGGTGATCACGCTGGTCTACGGGCTTGGCTTCGGGATGTTCCTGGTGCTGCTGGTGGTGCCTGCGCTGGTGGCGGTGCAGCAGGATGTGGCGCGGCCCTTTGCGGCGCTGCGCCGGTCCTTGCGCGCCGGGGCAGGGCGCCTGCGCTGGCTGGTGCTGCTGGCCGGGGCGCTGCAGGCTGCCTGGTTCGGGCTGGCGATGGTCTGGCCGGTCCTGCAGGGTACGCTGCACACGGCGCTCACCGCTGTTCTGCCGGCGCTGGCGGCCATGCCGCTGATGCGTGCGGCACTGCTTGCCTTTCTTGCAGGGGCAGTTCTGATCGCGGCGCTGATCTACGCAGGCGCCGCACTGGGCTATGTGCTGAGGCCGCGCCAGCGCGCCTGAGCCATCAGCGCCACATCGGTCACGTTATCCAACAGCGGCAGGCCGGCGGTTTCCAGACCTTCTGCCTGCAGCCATTCTGCCGCAGCCGCATCATCCGCAGGCACCGGCGCGCCGCCAAGGTATTCGCAAAGCACCGCCGCCAGGTGGTACTGCCGCTGAATGCCGCCGTCCTCTCCGCGCAGGATAATGTCAAAGCTGGTCAGGTATTCCACCGCCCGCGCGGTCACGCCGGTTTCCTCCGCCAGCTCGCGCACGGCGGCCTCCATCGCGGTCTCGCCCAGCTCCACATGGCCGCCGGGAAACCCCCACATGCCTTTGCTCGGCGCCTTGCCGCGCTGCACCAGGATCACCCGGCCTTGATGCCACACAACTGCAATTGCCCCTAGAACGGGCACATCAAAAGATCTCATGTCTGGGGCTCCGGCTGGTTTGGTCTGCCGGGATGTTATCCGGCTCAGCAGCCGGAGATGTCAACGGCGTGATCAGAACCGAGCACGGTGATCCGCATTTGCGAGCGGTCCAGCGCCACCGCGGCGCCATCAGTCAGGAACTCCACCGTGGCCACCAGGGTATTGCCCTGCCGTTTGGTGCCGGATCCTGCCAGGTACAGCCCCGGCGTACCCGGTTCGATCACCGCATATTCCCGCCCGCCCGCGCTGGGCATTGTGATATGCGCCTCGATGCGGAACCCGTCCGCGATGGGCTGCATCCGGCAGCTGGCGGATTGCACCCCGGCCTCTTTCGCGGAAAAGGGCCGGCTGGCCATGGCTGCGGCGATGGCCGGATTGCGCCCGGCTTCCGTGTCCACCGTGTGGTTGAAGGCCGCATCGGCCGGCACACAGACATCCTTGTAGACGCCGAATGTCATCCGTCCTTTCAGACGCACCGGTTTGCCCGGATCCTCTGGTGTGATCTCCACCGGCAGCACCAGCTCATCCCGGTAGCCGATCGAGTGGAACCCGTCGCTCGAGAACACTTCCGGCGCCGGCCAGGTGAAGGCCACCGCGCCGAGGTTGCGCGAGCCGCGCCAGGAGAACCCCGGCGGGATCCCGGTCTCGCCCGGCGTGCGCCAATAGGTCTTCCACCCTTCCGGCAGCGTCAGGCGCAGCGCCGCCATATAGGTGCCGCGGCTGGTCAGCCCTCCGTCCAGCACCTCCAGCTCGGCAAGCGGATCGGGCAGCCCGCCTGCCTGTGCGGGTTGCACTGCAGTCAGGGCCAGGGCGGCAAATGCGAAAAGGCGGAACGTCGTCATAGGCTTTAAATGCGCTCTTGCGCGCTGAAATCCAAGTCACATTGCAGTTAGGTCCGCAGCAAACCGCCGCCGAAGTCTGCCCGCTGCCCCTTGTCAGCGCCCCTTGGCAGCGCCATTGTTAAAAGAAGCGCCGGCGCAAAGGCTTGGCGCGGAAAGACAGGTGCAAATGGATCTCACCGGCAAGCTGCTGATCGCAATGCCCGGCATGGGCGACCCCAGGTTCGAACATTCCGTTGTCTTCCTCTGTGCGCATAGCGACGAGGGGGCGATGGGGCTGATCATCAACAAAACCGCCCCCGAGGTGCAGATGGGCGACCTTCTGGAGCAGCTCGACATTACGCCAAAAGGTGCTGGCGCCGGCAGCCTGCCGGTGCGCTTCGGAGGGCCGGTGGAAACCCAGCGCGGTTTTGTGCTGCATTCCCCCGACTACGAGGCCAGCCTCAATTCGCTGCATGTCTGCGATGCCTATTCGATGACCGCGACATTGGACATCCTGGAAGATATCGCCGCCGGCCGGGGGCCTTCCCGGCTTCTGATGATGCTTGGCTATGCGGGCTGGGGGCCGGGGCAGCTTGAAAGCGAATTGACCCAGAA
The DNA here is from genome assembly GCA_913054485.1 of uncultured Paracoccaceae bacterium. Classification (GTDB taxonomy): domain Bacteria; phylum Pseudomonadota; class Alphaproteobacteria; order Rhodobacterales; family Rhodobacteraceae; genus FREY01. Next base: position 114 of record CAJXHQ010000461.1, on the reverse strand, counting down.
CGCCTGGCTTGTCTGTGACGCCTCCGCAGATCTGCTGTTCCGCGTGCCCAACCCCAAGAAATGGGAAGCGGCCCTGGAAAGCATCGGTGTTTCGTCGCTGGTTCTGTCTTCGGA
>CAJXHQ010000460.1 GCA_913054485.1 uncultured Paracoccaceae bacterium | reverse complement strand
GCTAAAGCGGCTCTGGAAGGTGGTGATGATATCGGTATCCGCCCAGCCCAGCCGTTCCTTCAGCAGACGCGAGGTCTTGGCGCATTGGCAATGGTAGGGATCGCCTTGCATCAGGTAGCGCTCAGGCATGCCATGGTAGGAGACAACCAGCACGTCCGGCCGGGTCTCCATCTGCCCGTAGGCCTCCTCGACCGAGGCGGCGAGGGCGTCGATATAGGCGGGCTCGTCGAAATAGGCAGGCACGGTGCGCGCGGCGGGCTGCCGGGTCTCGGCCATCAGAGCGCGGAAGAACTGGTCGTTGGCGGTTGCCGTGGTGGCGCCGGCATATTGCGGGTAGAGCGGGAAGAACAGGATCTTGGTGCAGCCGGCCGCAACCATCGCCTGCACCTTGGAGGTGGTCGAGGGATTGCCGTAGCGCATGCAGAATTCGACCATCACCTGATCGCCGTAACGCGCCTCCATCGCCGCCTGTACCTTGGCAGTCTGGTCTTTGGTGATTGTCATCAAGGGGCTTTCGCCCTTGTCGTGGTTCCAGATCGATTCGTAGGCCTTGCCCGAGGAGAACGGCCGCTTGGTCAGGATCACCGCCTGAAGCAGCGGCTGCCATTTCCATTTCGGGTAGTCGATCACCCGCTGGTCGGACAGAAACTCATTCAGATAGCGCCGCATCGGCCAGTAGGAATAATCATCCGGCGTGCCGAGGTTGGCGAGCAGGATGCCCACCTTCTCGCGCGGGATCGCGGGGTGGGAAGCGGGTTTATGGTCGGTCTCGGTCATGTCGGGTCCTGTGCGTCTGAGCAGGGGAATACGGTGCGGCGCGGGCGCCGGATCAATCGGGCAGCTTGGTTTCGGGCACTTTCAGCGCATCCGCCAGCCGCGACTTGGCCGAGCCGGGGCGCAGCGGTTTCTGCTGGGTCTCGGACGGCGCCCAGGCGGTGAGGCAGACCAGCTCGAATGTGGCGGGTATGCGGCCCTCGGAATTGGTGAAATGCCCTTTATAGAGACTGTCCGCCGTTTCAAACAGCGCCCGGCGGGCGGGGCGGCGCAGACGGGATTGCAGGGCGTTTGCCTCTCCCATGGCGCGCAGATCGCGCATCAGGTGCCACAGATCGCGGTATTGCGCCGTCAGTGGCACAACGTCCGCCACCGGCAGGGCGAGGCCGGCACGCTGCAACAGGCCGCCTAGATCGCGGATTTCGCCCATCGGGGCAACGCGCGGCGATAGCCCGCCCGCGACCTGCGCCTCGGCCTCGGCCAGGACGGCGCGCAGCTCATGCAGGGTTTGGCCCCCGAGGGTAATAGCGATCAGCAGCCCGTCGTCTTGCAGCGCGCGGCGGCATTGGATCAGCTGGCCCACCGGGTCATTGGCCCAGTGCAGCCCCATGGCATGGATAACCAAGTCATGTGCGCCAGGCTGCAGATCCAGCACATCCTCGTCGGGCACGCATACCGCGCCCTCCATAAAACCATCCCAGGCCTGCGCAAAAGGCGTCACCACGGCGGGGCTGGTAAACGTCCTGTTAACAAAGGCAGTCCGATCCTCGGCTTCCTCGCGGGCCATATCGTGCAGGAACAGCGCCTCTGCCTGCGCGCGGGCGCGGTTTTTGGCAAGGGCCGTGCGGTCGGTAAGGAGCGGCTGGGTCATGGAGGCTACCTAAGCGGATGTTCGCGCAAGTTCAAACGGCTGTTTCGCTGATTTATCCGCCGCGTTGCCTGACTTGCGGTGATCTGGTCGAGGCCGGCGGCGGCCTATGCGGGCCGTGCTGGCGGGAAACACCTTTTATAACGGGTACGGTCTGTGCGTCCTGCGGGGTGCCGCTGCCGGGCGAGGATGACGGTCACCGCAGCGACTGCGATGATTGCCTTGCCGTTCCGCGGCCATGGGACGCAGGCCGGGCAGCGCTGGTGTATTCGGGCAATGCGCGGCGGCTGGTGCTGGCGCTGAAACACGGCGACCGCAGCGATATCGCGGCACCGGCAGCGCGGTGGATGGCACAGGCGGGGGCACCGCTGCTGCAGGGCACTCCGCTGATTGCCCCGGTGCCGCTGCATTGGACGCGGCTGATCCGGCGGCGGTTCAACCAGTCGGCTTTGCTGGCGCAGGCGCTGGGCAGGCTCACCGGGCTGGAGGCCTGCCCGGATCTGCTGGTCCGCCGGTGCCGCACGCCGGTGCTGGACGGCAAGAGCCGCGAGGCGCGGTCCCGCACCATGGCGGATACGCTGGCCCCCCATCCGCGCCGGGCCGGGCGGGCCAGGGGGCGGGGGGTGCTTTTGGTGGACGACGTGATGACCTCCGGGGCCACGCTGGCCGCTGCGGCACTGGCCTGCCGCAAGGCGGGTGCGGCGGAAGTGCGGGTTCTGGTGCTGGCGCGGGTCACGAAGGATTGAGCGCATGGCTGCCATGCTGGCAATTCTTGCAATCACACCCTAAATCCCTCAGACACGTTGAAATTCGCGAACATGGAGACCCTGATGAAAGCGGTCGAAATCTATACCTCCCCGCTCTGCGGGTTTTGCCATGCGGCCAAGCGGCTGCTGAACCAGAAGGGCGTTGATTACACCGAGATCGACGTTCTGCAGGAGCCGGCCAAGAAGCCCGAAATGATCGAGCGCGCCAGCGGCCGCCGCACGGTGCCGCAGATCTTTGTGGGCGAGACCCATGTGGGCGGCTGCGACGATCTTTTTGCGCTGGAGCAGGACGGCAAGCTCGACCCGCTGCTGGCGGCCTGAGGACAGCATATGCGCACGGCCCTTCTGCAAATGACCTCCAGCGATGATCCGGCGGAGAACCTGCGCCGGACCCGCGCCATGCTGTCCGAGGCCGCGGCCTCGGGGGCGCGGTTTGTGCTGACGCCGGAGGTCACCAACTGTGTGAGCGGCAGCCGCCGCCATCAGCAGGCGGTGCTGCTGCACGAGGAAGACGACCCGGCGCTGGCCGCCCTGCGCGAGGATGCGGCCAAGCGCGGCCTCTGGCTGCTGATCGGCTCGTTGGCGGTGAAGACACATGATGCGGACGGCAGATTTGCCAACCGGCAGTTCCTGATCGACCCTTCGGGGCGGATCATGGCGCGTTATGACAAGATCCACATGTTCGATGTGGAGGTGACCCCGGAAGAGACCTTTCGCGAATCCGATGGTTACCGGCCCGGTAACTGTGCGGTGGTTGCTAAGACGCCGTTTGCGCGCATCGGCCTGTCGATCTGCTATGACCTGCGTTTTCCGCACCTCTACCGGGCGCTTGCCGGGGCCGGAGCCGAGGTTCTGGTGGTGCCGGCGGCTTTTTCCCATGTCACAGGGGCTGCCCATTGGCACAGCCTGCTGCGCGCCCGCGCCATTGAGACGGGCTGCTGGGTCCTGGCCCCGGCGCAGACCGGGTTGCACGCCGCGCAAGCCGGCCGCCCGCGGCGCACCTACGGCCATTCGCTGGCCGTGTCGCCCTGGGGTGAAGTGGTGGCCGACGCCGGTGAGAAGACCGGTATCACGCTTTTTGACATGGACATGATGGCGGTGGCCGATGCCC
>CAJXHQ010000459.1 GCA_913054485.1 uncultured Paracoccaceae bacterium | reverse complement strand
GTAAAGCCGGAAAGCGGCTTCCCGCCACTCGGGTGAGCCCTTTGCAGCCGCGCCGGTGGCGACCGGCGCGGAGCAAGAGCCTTAACTAAGGCTCTTGGCAAGGAATTTACTTAAATTCCTTGCAGCGCGGCTGCCGTCAGGGTTCCGCGCGCGGATATGGGATTACTGTGCTGAGAGGGTCTGATGTGGAGGGCTTGTCAGAACAGGCCGCCTTTATGGCTTTGGCTGATCGCCTGCAAAACCGCTTCTGTGTGGGTATAAGGCAGGCCGTGGCCCGCGCCCTGCACCACCTCCTGGCGGGCCAGGCGGCTCCATTGCGCGAGTGTTCCGGCTGCGGTGACGGGTATCAGCCCGTCTTCCTGCCCCCAGATGGCCAGCACCGGAACCCCGGCGCGGTCAAGGGCGCGGTGCTCTGCCTCCAGCGGGCGGGCGAGGATGCCGCGCATGGCAGACAGCACGCCAGGGACAAACCCCTTGTAGCCAAGTTCGCCTTTCTGAACCTCGATCAGGCCCGGCACCGAACAGGGCAGGGCGCGTTCGGCCTCGCAGCCGCGCCTGTGGGCCCGCGGGAAAATGGCATGCATCAGCCAATCGCCAAGCAGAGGCATGTGCCGGACAAGTGAGGCGAAACGGCCGGGTTCCGTCTCCACTCCGGCCGCGGCGATCAGGATCAGCTGCCGCACCTGGTCCGGATGCCGGGCAGCAAAGGCTGTGGCGATGGCGCCGCCCATGGAATAGCCGGCCAGGGTGAAATCCTGCCCGATCCCCTGATCTGCCAGCAGCGCCTCCAGCTGGCGGCAGAAGAAATCCGCGTCCTGTTGCCCGGCGGGCCGGTCCGAGAAGCCGCGCCCGTAAAGGTCATAGGTCAGCACCCGGAAGCCCTGTCCTGCAAGCCCTTCAGCAATTCCGCCCCACACCTGGCTGGGCGTTGTGAGCCCGTGGATGCAGACAGCGACAGGCCCGCGCAAGGGCCCTGACCAGCTGTAGTGGGTGAGGCCCTGAGGCAAATCAGCAAACGCGCCCGGAGCCTGGCTGCGGGGCTTTGCGCCCATCGGTTTGCGCCGCCATTCGTCGGTGAAGGGCAGAACGGCAGCCAAGGCCAGCATCAGCAGTAGAATCCAGAGCATCAGCTCTCCTGTTGTTGCCATTTTTTCAGAATATGCGCCGTGGTCATCAAGTCCAAATGCGCACCGCCGCCGTTCTTGAACAGGGTAATCCGGGCCGGATCATGGGCCGGGAATTCATCCAGCCTGTATAAATCCGCCAGCACGTCGCTGCGCTGGATTGTGCCCTCGGCAAGCGGGATCATGAATTCACCGATATGGTCCAGCGTGGTGTCGGTACTGTCGCAGTAGATATCCGCGCGCCGGAGCGCCTCGTCATCGGCCTCGCGCATGTCGGGGCGGTAGGCGCCGATCAGATTCAAGTGCTGGCCGGGGCGGAGCCATTCGCCCCTGATCACCGGGCCGGTTGACATGGTGGCAGTGACAATGATGTCGGCCGCCCGCACGGCGTCTTCGAGATCGGGCGCAGTTTGCGTGCCGGGATAGGCGCGGCAAAGGGCCTCGGCCTTGGACTGGGTGCGGTTCCAAAGCCGGATACGGGCCTCGGGGAATCCGGCCCCGAAGGCTTCGATCAGCGATGCCGCCACGGTGCCCGCCCCGGCGATCAGGATCTCCTTTGACCCGGGGTCAGCCAGCAGCAGCGCCGCCAGCAGGCTGTCGCCCGCAGTCTTCCACTTGGTTACCAGATGAAAATCCACCAGCGCCGCAAGGCTGCCGTCCAGGTCAGAGTAGAAGTTCACGGCGCCGTTGATGGTGGGCTGGTTGCGTTCTGCGTTGCCGGGAAAAATCGTGGCGGTTTTGACCAGCTGCCCCAGCCCGTCGATCCAGGCGGCGCGGTTGAGGAGCGTGTCTCTGCCGCGGTAAAGAAAGGTATCGGCGACCTCTGCCCTGGGCAGCGCATGGCCTGCCGCCAGCGCCTCTGCAAATTCCATCCAGTCAAGCAGCGCTTCGCCTTCGGAAAAGGGGATATGGATAAAACTCACGCGGCCTCTCCGATGTCCAGAAGTCCGTCAGCGACAAGGCGCCGGGCCCAGGCGTCCGGTTCGGTGAACAGATGCGTCTGCCAGCCGCGCGCGGCGGCGGCGGTGATATTGTCGTGCCGGTCGTCCGCAAAAAGCAGGCTCTCCGGAGCCAGCCCGCTATGGTCTTCCACCGCGGAATAGATCTCCGCATCCGGCTTGGCCATCTGCATCTGCCCGGAGATATAGGCGTGGTCAAACTCGGTGAGGTAAGGATAGGCCGTGCAGGCGGTTTCCCAGGTTTGCACGCCGATGTTGGAGAGGATGAAAACCGGCGTCCCGCGCGCCTTCAGGGCCCGCATCAGCCGGACGGAATGGGGGATCGCCGGGGTGGCAAGGTCCAGCCAGTGGTCGTGCCACATGCGGATCTCGTCCCGCCAGCCGGGGTATTTTTCAGCCCAGTCATAGATCGTGTCCTGAAAATGCCCGCCGCGGTCGACCAGGTCATTCATGCCGTGCAGGTCCACCTCGGCAAACATCGCGCGGCGCCGGTCTTCGCCGATGGCGGCATCGTAGTAGCGTTCCGGTTTCCATTCGATCAGCACATTGCCGATGTCGAAAATGACGGCATTGATGGTCATGAGCCTGCAAGTCCTTGAAGAGCCGCACCGGGAACAGCCCGGCGGAATGGCTGCGAGTGAAGCAAGGCCGGCGGGATTGCGCAAGCGGTCATTGGGTCCCCGGCGTTTAAAACCGGCTTGCAGAAATGCCCTGCAAGCCCTGATGCAAGATCCGCAGATGCTGGTCCCGCAGATGCACGGAATGCGCCCGCTTTTCACCTGTTCCCAGTTGCGCGCCGCAGGCAGCGCCGGGCCAGCAGGGCCCGGCGCACGGCCCAACGGGCCGGGTCTCTCCCTCAGGGAGAGGCCCGTGCCAGGCGGGAGCCCCCCGCGGCCGCCGGATCAGGCAGCAGGGATCTTCAGGTTTTTGGCCTCGGCATTGGAAAGCTGTTCGCCCTGCTTGCGCTTCAGGAGCACCTCGCGGGCCTGGGCGTATTGCGGATCCTGCCAGAAAATCAGACAGCCGTTGCAGCCCTTGCCGCAGCAGCCCTGGGTGCCGGTGCGGTTGGTCTTGAAACGTTTTTCGTTGGTGTGCTTTGCGATGGCTTCGGAGAGCGCTTCGCTGCGGCGGGCATAGGCCTTGGGGTTGTCCTTGCCGGTGGTCTCCAAGCCTTGCGTGAGCTTGTCGAGCCGGATACGGGCCCATTGTTCTTCGTTCAGGGGTTTTTCCTTGCGCAGCACCGTGAAGGCGGGGAAGCGGGCGCGCAGCTCCTCCGGGTCCTCCTGGTCAAACAGCGCGAAGGGGATACGTATCACTGTCTGGGTGGACCCATGGACCACTTCCAGACGTTCGCTGTCGCTTTCGCGCTCGAAATCATAGAGCCGCAGCAGCACGGTCTGGCGGGAAATGGGCGAGACGAAGTCCAGCACTTCGCTCGC
>CAJXHQ010000458.1 GCA_913054485.1 uncultured Paracoccaceae bacterium | reverse complement strand
GTGAAGGGGCGGCCGCTTTCATGCATCCTTGCGCCCGGGGCCTGGCCGGCAATCAGGATGCGCGCAGAAGCGCGGAACCAGACAACAGGGCGCGGCGCATGGGCCGTGGCAGTGGCCGCAAACCGGTCCGCACACAGCCGGCAGGCACGGATTTCATGCTGCAACTCGCCGCTATCCTGCATATTCCCCCGGGCTTTGTTTGCGGTTTGGAAACAGTCCGCATCCGCAGCACAGCCCCATTTTGACTGGGAATCAATGGCCTTGGCCCGGTAAAGGGCCGCAATCCGTTAAAAAAGGATTGAGAATTTGTGCCACATTCCGACATAATATGGCCCAAGTCCCTGCGTATCCCGTTAACATTCCCCTGATAATGAGGCAAAGGCCATGTACTGGCCGCAGGGGCAGCCCGCAACGGGCCCAGGAGTAGACAGTGCCGCAGGAAGAGCCCCGCAAAGGGGACAATGCGGGGAGCAGCGGAACAGGCAATGCTTGAGTTTGAGAATGTCAGCAAGTCCTTTTGGACCGGCACCCAGCACAAGGTGATCCTGAACAAGGTCTCCTTCCGGGTGGAGCTTGGCAAATCCATGGGCATTCTGGCTCCCAACGGCACCGGCAAGACCACTCTGATCAATATGATGGCCGGGCTGGAAAAACCGGACGAAGGCGACATCCGCCGCGACTGCAAGATCTCCTTTCCGCTGGGGTTCATGGGCGGGGTCATCAGCCGCCTGTCGGCCATGGATAACAGCCGTTATATCGCCAACCTCTACGGCCTTGATCCCGACTATGTCGAAGCCTACTGCCGCTGGCTCTGCGGGCTTGGGGAATATTTCGACCAGCCGCTGGGAACCTATTCTTCCGGCATGAAGGCCCGGTTCTCCTTTGCGCTGATGCTGGCGCTGGACTTTGACATTTACCTCATCGATGAAGGCATGCCCGGCACCACAGATGTGGAGTTCAACAAGAAGGCCGGGGCCATCCTCGAAGAGCGCTTGAAGACAACGACGATCATCATCGTCTCGCATAAGCCGAAAGTGCTTGAAAAATTTGCCCGCTCCGCCGCCGTTCTGCTGGACGGGCAACTGCACATGTTTGACACCTTGGAAGAAGCGAAGCAGCTCTATGACTACGAAACCCAAGGCTAAAAAGTTCCGCGTCCGCCGCTCGCCGGCCCGTGCCGCGCAGGAAGCCCGGGCCGAGGCCGTTCCGGTGACACCGCCTGGCGGGGCGGCCCGCACCAACGGTGCGCCAGCCGGGGCGCTGCCCGCCGGGGACGCCGCCGCAGCAATGTCCGGCCAGGTGAGCACCGCCGCCGAAGCCCGGGCGGACAGCGATATAAATGCCATCCGCAAGGAAGGGCTGACCGGCCGCCAGCTGCGCATGGCCCGCCGGGTGGCACAGAAACACAACCTGCCGGCCACGTCGGACTTTGATGCCGTCCGCATGCTGCGCGCCAAGGGGATCGATCCCTTCGGGCGCGCCAACATGCTGGAGCAGGTGGTGCAACCAAATTCCGCTCAGCCTGCCGGCGGCGTGCCGGTACCGGGCAGCGTGCAGCTGCCGCAGACCATTCCGGCTGCCAAGACCACCCTGCCCTCCACCGAATTGTCGCCAGCGGAACGGCGGAACAAGGAAATCGCCGAGATCCAGCACGGCATTACCAAGCGGCGGCGCAAGAAGCTGCTGGCGCTCACCGCACGGCTGGTCTTTTTCGTCGGGCTGCCCACCGTGGCCGCCGGCTATTACTACTACAACGTGGCCACTCCGATGTATGCCACCAAGTCCGAATTCCTGATCCTCACCTCGGACGGCAGCGGCGGTGCCGTGGGCGGGCTGCTCAGCGGCACCCAGTTTGCCACCAGCCAGGACTCCATTGCGGTGCAGGGCTTCCTGCAGTCCAAGGACGCCATGCTGCGCCTGGACCGCGATGCCGGCTTTAAGGCGCATTTCACCCAGCCCTGGATCGATCCGATCCAGCGCCTGACCGATGCACCGACCAATGAAGAGGCCTACAAAACCTTCAAGAAGAACATCAAGATCGGCTATGACCCCACCGAGGGCGTGATCCGGATGGAGGTTTCGGCCGCAGATCCGGGTGTCTCGGCCGAGTTTTCGCGCAAGCTGATTTCCTATGCCGAACAACGGGTGAACCAGCTGTCCGTGAAGAAACGCGACGACCAGATGACCGACGCCCTATCCGCGCTGGAGCTGGCCGAAGAACAGCGGCGCCAGGCGCAGGGCGCCCTGGTCGGGCTGCAGCAGCAGGGCGCCATTCTTGACCCCGAGGGGGTGATTGTCTCACTGCGCCAGCAGATCTCCACCTTCGAGGTCCAGCTGCAGGAGCGTGAGCTGGAACTGGCCGCTCTGCTGGACAACTTGCGCCCGAACAAGGCCAAGGTGGCGGGTGCCGAAGGCGACATCGCCCGCCTCCAGAACCATATTGCCCGCCTGAATGAACGGATGATCAGCGCCTCGGCCGGCGAAAACTCACTTGCCTCGCTGAGCGTCAAGATTCAGATGGCACAGGCGGACCTGGCCACCCGCGACCTGATGCTGCAAAGCGCCTTGCAGCAAGTGGAACAGACCCGGATGGAGGCCAACCGGCAGGTGCGCTACCTGACCACCGCGGTGGAACCGGTCCCCAGCCAGGAAGCCTCCTACCCGCGCAAGTTCGAGAATACGCTTTTGGCATTCCTGATCTTTTCAGGTATCTACCTGATGGTATCGCTCACAGCGTCCATTCTCCGTGAACAGGTCTCGTCTTAATGCCCATGAAACATGTAGAAACCGCCGGTCTGACCATCGGCAATGATCTCCCGCTGACCCTCATCGCGGGCCCCTGCCAGCTGGAAACTGCCGACCACGCGCAGATGATTGCCGGCGCCCTGAAAGAGGCCTGTGATAAGGCCGGGGCGCAGTTCATCTTCAAGGCCTCCTATGACAAGGCCAACCGCACCTCGATCAGCGGCAAGCGTGGCATGGGCATTGATGCAGGTCTTTCGGTGCTGGACGGCATCCGCAAGGAATTCGGCGTGCCGGTGCTGACCGATGTTCACACCGAAGAGCAATGCGCCCTGGCGGCCGAGGCTGTGGACGTGCTGCAGATCCCCGCACTTCTGTGCCGCCAGACCGATCTTGTTCTCGCCGCCGGCCGCACCGGCAAGGCGGTCAATATCAAGAAGGGCCAGTTTCTCGCCCCTTGGGACATGGCCAATGTGGTGGCCAAGGTGGAAAGTACCGGCAATGAAAACATCCTGCTGACCGAACGCGGAACCTCCTTCGGATATAACGCATTGGTTGCCGACATGCGCTCGCTGCCTCAGATGGCGCAGACCGGCTATCCGGTTGTGATGGATGCGACCCACGCCGTGCAGCAGCCGGCCGGCCTTGGCGGGTCCACCGGCGGCCAGCGCGAGTTTGCGCCGCTGATGGCCCGCGCTGCCGTTGCGATCGGCACCGCAGCCGTTTTCATCGAAACTCACCAAGATCCGAACAACGCCCCGTCCGATGGGCCGAATATGGTC
>CAJXHQ010000457.1 GCA_913054485.1 uncultured Paracoccaceae bacterium | reverse complement strand
GGCCCGCGTCCCCTGCCGGTTGTCCAAGCGATATGCGCCGCAGGAAATCATCGCCTATCCGGTCTGCATCAGGATCTGTTTCCAAACCGCGGTCTCATCAAACAGGGTAAACTCGTGCCGCAGCTTCGGAGCGCCGCCAACCAGCGCGCCGAACTCTGCGTGGCTGATGCCCATCACATGCACATCCGCGCCGGTCGGGGCACCGAAGGTTCCCCATCCGTCATGCTTGCCGGTAAGGCTCCAGCGGATCGCTGAGCGCGGCGGCATCATCGGATCGTCGCGGCCGATCTGGTGGTCGATGCGGAAGGTGGCCGAAGGCAAGGCGGCGCGCAGCCCCATCCAGAAGTTTTCGGCAGAGCCAAAGGAATACCCGGACACGCCGCCGGGATATTCGGTGCGCACAGCGCGGTCATAATCGCTCTGGATGGTTGCAATATCCGCTTTCATGATCCGGGTCAGAATATCCGCGTGGCGCTGGCCCCATTCATTATCGTTGCCGCCGCCCTTGTAGGGGCCGTCCAGATCATTGGCCGGTGTCAGCGGCTTGGTGCAGTTTTCTGCCCCGCCTTCGTTCGCAATCTGGTTGGCGGCAAATTCCTTCGGATCCCAGCCCATCTGGCGCACGATGGCGCCCTGGTCGCGGATCAGCCATTCGTCGTTGATCTTGTTATTGATGGCATGGCAGTCGGCGAAGCCGCGGAACACCAGCTTGGTGCCGGTGGCCTTGCCGAAAGCGCCATCACCCAGATGGGTGGCCGTGTTGAGGATCCGGTGCGAGGACAGCATGCCCTCTTCCGGGGTGCCGGACCAGATCACATCCTCGGCCAGCATCTGGCGGTCGGGGAACTCTGCCAGCGTCGCCATGGTGGCCCCGATGACATTCCGGTTGCCGGTCGACACGCTGCCGGGCATCCGCACCACGATGTCTTCGGCATAATAGTCATGCAGCGTGGCGAGGCCGCGCTGCTCCCAGATCTCCTCGGTGATCTTGACGATATAGTCGGGAAAATCGCGGAATTTCGGGTCAAAACCCTTCATGTGGTCCATCCTTCAGGTATCCGGGCCGAGCCGCGCACGATCAGCGGCCCGTCTATCGCAACACGGCGCGGGTTGGCCGTTGCGGGAGAGTCGATATGCTCCATCAGCGCCGCGACGGTTTCTTCCACCATCAGATTGGCGCGCTGCCGCACGGTTGTCAGATTGTAAGCAGGCCATGCGGCCGGCGGCACGTCGTCATAACCGATGACAGACACGTCACCGGGCACCGACAGGCCAAGGTCAAAGCGCAGAACATCCATCACCGCCAGCGCCATATGGTCGTTGGCAGCAAAGACCGCATCCGGGCGCTGACCGGCGGGCACATCAATCATCCGGCGCGCGGCTACACGGGCTTCTTCAGTGTGGAAGTCGCCGTCTTCGCGGGCAAAAATATCCATGCCGGCCTGCCGCAGCGCGGCCTGAAGCCCTGCCTCGCGGTCGCGCTGGGTCGATGCGCCTTCCCAGCCGCCGATATAGCCGATCCGCTCATGTCCGCCGGCCAGCAGAAACTCTGCCGCCTTGCGCCCGCCGGCATAGTTGTCCGAAGTGACCGAGGTGATGCCTTCAATGTCCTGCGACCGGTTAAACAGCACCATCGGCACGCCCGCCGCCTGGCAGCGCTGCGCAATGTCCGACGACATAGAGACCGAGGCTGTGACGATCCCATCCACCTGATAATCCAGGATCTCGTCCATAACGTCCTCGACATTGCCCGAGGTCTGCGAAGCGAGGAAAACCAGCACGTGATAGCCGTGCTCCTGCAGCGCGTTGGAGAGCTTTTCAATGGCAGTAGGGTAGAACTGGTTTTCAAGGTAGGCCACCACCAGCCCGATGATGCGCGACCGCCCCGAGACCATGGCGCGCGCCAGCACATTGGGCCGGTAGCCCAGTTCGGCCGCCGCCTGTTTCACCTTATCGGCCGTCTTCTTGCTGACCGAAGCTCCGGGCGTGAACACACGGGAGACAGCCGACTGGCTGACCCCGGCGCGCTGCGCAACCTGGAGGGAGGTGACTTTTTCGGCCATCAGTCGGCTGTCCAGCCGCCGTCGATCAGCATCGAGGTGCCGGTGACCAGCCCGGAGGCCGGAGATGCCAGATAAAGCACCGCGCCCATGATGTCTTCGACCTCGCCGATGCGGTCCAGCTTGATCTTCTCCATGATCCAGGCGGCGCGCTCGGGGTTGTCGAAGGTGGATTGGGTCAGCGGCGTTCGGATGAAGGTCGGGCAGACCGTGTTGATGCGCACACCCTGTTTACCCCACTCAATGGCCATCGCCTTAACCATGCCCTCGATCGCATGTTTGGAGGCGCAATAGACCGTGCGGTCGATGCCGCCGACATGGCCCATCTGGCTGGAGATATGGATGATCGAGCCGCGCTTGCCGGCCGCCATCATGCCCTTGGCGGCCCAGGCCGACAGGAAGTAGGCGGAGCGGACGTTCACATCCATCACCGCGTCAAAATCTTCCGGTTTGGTGTCCACTGCGGCGGCATGGCGCGCGGTACCGGCGGAGTTCACCACAATATCAAAAGCGCGGCCTTCCAGCGCCGCCTGAAGGGCCGCCAGATCGCCCTGATCCAGCACCAGCGCCTCTGCCGAACAGCCTTCCGCCTGCATCAGTGCCACGGTTTCATTCAGCCGGTCTGCGCCGCGCGCGGCGCAAACCACATGCGCTCCCGCCTGGGTCAGTGCCGCCGCACAGGCCTGGCCGATGCCCGACGAGGCCCCGGTCACCAGCGCGGTCTTGCCGCTGAGGTCAAAAGAAGGGGTTTTCGGCAATACAGTCATCAGCTCATTCCATCCGGTATCGAAAGCGGCCCCATGTTGCGGGCCTTGTTGAACTCCCGCAAGCGGGCAAAAACGTCAACGCCCAACTGGCGGTGGACATCCAGCAGGTCCACCAGCACCCAGTTCTCGCGGATCAGCCCCTTTTCCATGCGCCAGAAGTCGAGGCTGCGCAGCTCCACCCGCTGCCCGGCAGGCGCAATGCCCATCCAACCGCCCGCAGTGACGGACTGGACCATGTTGGGCCAGCCGGTGACAGCCGCATAATCGCCGTCGCCAAAGAAATGAAAGGTCACCTGATTATCGCTCTGGCCACGGTCGGGCATGGCGTTCAGAAACGGCACCTGGTGCCAGTTTCGAAAACCGGCAAAGCCGCGTGCGGTGCCGATGCCCGCGGGCCCGTACCAGTTCATCCGCGGATGCCAGAACCGCTGCGGCTCCATCACTTCGGGGCCGCCCTGCGACGGAAATTTCACCAGGTATTCCAGCATCTCCAGGACATGATCGCAGGAGGCCTTGCCGCGCGCGCCGTCATAAGGCCCCGGCACCAGCCCGTCCTGCGTAGCCGGTCGCGGCACATGCCACTCGCGCCCCAGCGAGGGCGCCAGCGGCCAGGCCCCGGCCTGCATCATCACTTCCGGAATGTCCCAAATCGCCTGCACTTCTGCGACCTTGCCGTCTTCTATGCAGAAGAACTCGTGGAACCGCGTATGCGTCT
>CAJXHQ010000456.1 GCA_913054485.1 uncultured Paracoccaceae bacterium | reverse complement strand
GGCATGACTTCCGACACCCCCGGCCTCGCCCGTATCGAACAGCCTCCGCAAACCCTGCGCGACATCGTTCAGGACCGCCTGCGCGAGGCGATCATTGCAGGGCATTTCAAACCAGGGGAGCGTCTGGTGGAACGCCCCTTGTGCGAACAGCTGGGGGTCAGCCGCACGGTGGTGCGCGAGACGATCCGCTACCTGGAGGCTGAAGGGCTGGTCGAGATCCTGCCGGGCAAAGGGCCGATCGTGGCCCGGATGGGCTGGGAGGACGCACAGCAGATCTATGCGATCCGGCGCATGCTGGAATCAGCCGCCGCAGCCGCCTGCGCCCTCAACTGCACCCCGGACCTTGCAGCGCGGCTCAAACGGGCACTGGAAACGCTTGAAAACTCATTTGAGACCGCCTCACCCGGCGAGCGTTTCCGCGCATCCACCGCCTTTTACGCGGTGATCTTTGACGGCGCCGGGCACAATATTGCCTGGGAGGTTGTGCAGCGCCTGAACGGCCGCATCAGCCGCCTGCGGGCCATGACGCTCTCGGCCAGCGACCGCCGCAAGCCCGGCCCGGACCATATGGCGGCAATCTGCGAAGCGGTCATCCGCGGTGAGCCGGAAGCGGCCCGCGCCGCGGTGCAGGAACATATCTCCGACGCCCAGGACATCGCAAAAAACATCCTCAAGGTAAAAGCCTGACCCCCGGCAGCGCACTTCGGGCGCGCGGCGTTCCAGGGATGCCACTTTTGCGCCGCTCATGCCGGGCAGACCGCCGCGGCGGCAGCCGGAAGATGGCCACCCCACCAGTGGAACAACGGCGCCGAAGGACGTGATCCGGTGCCAGGCCGACCGCCCGGTGCGCGCCGCAAGCCTGCGCCATGCCGCTACCGCAGCGCTCTTCCTGCCAGCCTCCGTCAGTTTGCCAGACAGGCCGGCGGCCCTGACCGGCAGGCTGTTTGCGGGTCACGCCAGGGGGGTCCGGGCTTGCAATCCAGCGGTTTAAATGCACGAGTTCCGGCAAGCGCAAAGGGCGGGATATAGCGCCCTTGGCGGATACCTATACCAAGACCACGCCAGCGGAGACAAAATACATGGCCGACCTTTTCAACGAAGACCTTTTCCTCAAAGGCCTGGAGCAGCGCAAAAGCACCCTGGGCGCGGAATACGTGGAGAAGAACCTCGCCGCAGCGGATGACTTCACCCGCCCCTTTCAAGAGGCAATGACAGCCTGGTGCTGGGGCTTCGGCTGGGGCGACGATGTGATCGACGCCAAGACCCGATCGATGATGAACCTCTCGATGATCGGCGCGCTGGGCAAGATGCACGAATGGGAGATTCACTGCAAAGGCGCGCTGAACAACGGCGTCACCAAGGAAGAGATCCGCGCCATAATCCATGTCGTTGGCATTTACTGCGGTGTGCCGCAATCGCTGGAATGTTTCCGCGTTGCGCGCAAGGTGCTGGAAGAGGCCGGGCAGCTCTGAACATCCCGCCCTTTCATGGCGGAAATGGAATAAATGGCAGCCGCCCGAAGCCGGCTGCCTGTTCATTCACTTGCAGGCCTGCCTTGGCCGCCGGTTACCTTCAAGGCCGGCCAGCCTGTGCAGCCCCGGGGTTCAGGCCGCAGCTCAGGCCGCTCTTGATCGGGCAGAGGCGCGCAGCGTTTTCTCCGCCCCGGAAATCCGGAAGCTTCCCACCATCTCCATCAGCGAACCCGCGTCCCTGTCCAGGATTTTGGCTGCGGATTTGGCTTCCTCCACCATGGCAGCATTCTGCTGGGTCATCTGATCCAGCTGCACCGCCCCGACGTTAATCTCGCTGAGGCCGGAAGACTGCTCAGATGCGCTTTCGGCGATGTTGGTCACCAGCGTCGATATTTGGCCGACCCGGTCCACGATCCCCTTCAGGGCGTCGCCGGCGCGGCCGACCAGATCAACCCCCTTGCTCACCTGCTGGGAGCTGTCGCCGATCAGTGTCTTGATATCCATCGCCGCCTCGGAGGAGCGCTGCGCCAGGGCCCGGACTTCCGAGGCGACAACGGCAAAGCCCCGTCCGGCCTCGCCGGCCCGTGCCGCTTCCACCCCGGCGTTCAGAGCCAGGAGGTTGGTCTGGAAGGCGATGTCGTCAATCACCCCGATGATCTGGGAAATCTTGGCCGAGGACTGTTCGATTTCGGTCATCGCAAGCACCGCGTCCTGCACCACCTCACCGCTGCTTTCAGCCTCGCAGCGGGCCTCTTCCATGGTGCGGCGCACGTCCTGGGTGCCTTCCGCCGCGGATTTCACGGAAACGGTCATCTGCTCCAGCGCCGCGGCAGTTTCCTCAAGGGTTGCCGCCTGGCTTTCGGTGCGGCCCGACAGTTCGTCCGACGAGAGGCTGATATCGCCCGCCCGCTGCCGGATGCTGGTCGAGGCCGCAACAACCTTGGCCACAGCATCATTCAACGTCCGGACCGTCTTGTTGAAATCCTCCCTCAGCTTTTCGTGGCCGGGGTCGAATGCTTCGCTGATCGGACTGGAAAAATCACCCTGCGACAGGCGCAGAAGTCCCGCGCTAAGGGTTTCCACCACATGCGCCTGCTGTTCCTGCTGGGCGGCCCGGGCCTCCTCGGCGCCGCGGGCCTGTTTCAGGTCGCCCTGCATGGACAGCAGGGTTTGCCCGATCTGCCCGATTTCATCCCCGCGCGCGGCATCCGGAACATCTGCGTCAAGCGCACCGGAAGAGACCTCCTCCATGTTAT
Organism: uncultured Paracoccaceae bacterium; assembly: GCA_913054485.1. Lineage (GTDB taxonomy): Bacteria > Pseudomonadota > Alphaproteobacteria > Rhodobacterales > Rhodobacteraceae > FREY01. The sequence continues at coordinate 827 of CAJXHQ010000456.1, read as the reverse complement.
TGCAGATACGTGCCAGAGGCCGGGTGATCGACCGCGCAAAGGCCCAGCCGGCGACAGAACCAGCGGCGACAACCGCGAAACCGATCGCGATCAGAATGTTGCGCTGCTTGCGGACAGGCGCCATGACCTCGGCCCTGTCCTGTTCGGCAATGATTGCCCAGTCCGCTACAGCCAGGTCCATCGGTGCCGAGAAGGCAATCACATCCTGGCCTTTCAAGCCGCTGGCCGCCTCGTAGAAACCGCTGGTGCCGGTAAGCGCTGTCTGGATGTGCGCGGCTTCCGGCAGCTCGCCCAGAACCTGATACCCGCCTTCAAAGCGCGACGTGGTCCGGGCAAGATTGTCCCGCCCGGCGATGAAGATCTCCGTCGTGCTGCCGATGCCGTCAGCATTATTGACGATATCCCCGAGCATCCCGACCGGGATCTGCAAAGCCGCAACCCCGATAAAGCCCCCGTCCTGACCGATCACTTTTGTTGCAACAAAAGCCGCAGCAGCGCCGAAGCTCGGCTCGTAGGGGCGCATGTCGGTGAAAACAACGCTGCCGTCATCCGACATCAGCGCCTTGCGGAACAGATCGCCCAGACCGGACTCCTTGTAGCGTCCCGTCAGAAGGTTCGTGGCGTAGTCCATCTCTTTGAACACCGAGTAGACGATATCGCCGGACGGGCTGATCAGGAAGGCATCGTAGTAGCCCTTGGTCTCGATCAATGTGCGCAGCCCGGGATGATAATGCGCGTGGACAGAGTGATATTCTTGCGGCCCTTCTGCCCGGTCGAGCATATGCTTCTGCCCCGTCGGGTGCGGATTGCCGGAAATATATGCATCG
>CAJXHQ010000455.1 GCA_913054485.1 uncultured Paracoccaceae bacterium | reverse complement strand
AGGGGGCACCGGTTTCGCCGGGCCAAGGATGATAGTCGTAGCCAAAGCCGGAATTGTAGCCCTGATTGTGGAAGGTGAACACAAGCGCGCCGGACGTGTCGCGTGCGGCGCGCTGGGTAAAGACGTGGCAGGCATGGCCAACTTTGGCAGCAGCCCAATCACCGCTTTCGAAAACGGCAGCTGAAACGGTGGAGGCGAGGAGAAGGCTTGTTGAACAAAGAAGAGCCGAAAATTTCATAAACGATGTCCTGTTATTAATTTAAACGCGCAAGTTGATTTCATGTGCTAAGGCGCGACGATTAATATTGGGTGCACCGAGTGGGTCTGTCAGGCTGCACAAGATGAAAACGCCCCCGTGCCGAATGGCAGCGAGGGCGTTTGAAATTCTAACAGGTGTTAGCGTCTTATCTAGGCAGGGGTCCAATCAGCATAATCATCTGACGGCCTTCCATTTTTGGCATGTTCTCGACCTTGCCGTGTTCTTTGATGTCGACAGCCACACGCTCTAGCAGTTCACGTCCCAGATTCTGGTGCGCCATCTCGCGGCCACGGAAACGAAGGGTGATCTTTACCTTGTCGCCGTTTTCCAGAAACTTATAAACGTTTCGCATCTTGACGCCGTAATCATGGACATCAGTGTTGGGTCGGAATTTGACCTCTTTGATCTCGATGATCTTCTGCTTCTTGCGCGCTTCGCTTTCCCGCTTTTGCTGTTCATACTTGAACTTGCCAAAATCCATGATCTTACACACGGGCGGGTTGGCATTTGGCGAGATTTCGACCAGATCTAATCCAGCTTCCTGCGCCATGAGCATGGCTTTGGCGGGTGTTACCACACCGACATTGTCGCCATCGGCACCAATCAAGCGAAGGTCAGTGCCACGAATCTTTTCGTTGACGCGCGGGCCGGTGTCGCGTTGCGGCGGCGCATTGTGAGGTCTGCGGGCTATGACGGGAATCCTTCTGTCATTGCGGAAAAACTGCCCGGAAACTACCTGCCCCGGGCAATCGATTCAAGGTTCTAGGGCGGTATGGCGGGGGTTTCACAGCAATTCAAGGGCCAATACGCCACAGCGGCCCCGCAGCGGGGTGGCGGTGTTCCGCCTGTTGCGCCCTTTCCGTGCAGCGGATCCCGGCCGGCCGCGGCGCGGCTGCCTTGCCAGAGGCGCCTCCGGGGCCACCTCAAGCGGGCAGGCCTGCCCTGCAATGCCAAACCGGAGGAGAGTGGCCATGAAACCTGTCTGGATTATCCTGGGCCTCGGCGCAGCGGTGCTGGGAATCTTTTTATTTTCCGCCAGTGAAGAGGTATTGGATCCGATGGCCGATCCCACCGCGCCGGCGGATACCGCCGTGGCACCGGAAAGCGCCGTACCTGCAGAGCCAGCTGCTGACAGCGCGGCTGAGGCGGCCGTTGAAGAGGCGGCTGAAGCTGTCGAAAACGCTGCCACCGGCGCCGGAGAGGCCGCGGGTGAAGCAGCAGGCGCTATTGGCGAGGCCGCTGAGGAGGCGGCAGGAGAAGCGGCAGATGCGCTGGAAGACGCATTGCAGGGGACCACGGACACCACCGGCTCCGGCAACTGAGCAGAGCCCCGGCCGTATTTAGGGCCAGGGCAAAACTACATCAGATGGGGTGAGCTTATTGGGCAGGAAAACAAACCCCGGATCCCAGCCCGGATCGCTCTCATAAAGATGGCGCATGGCTGACTGAAAACGCCGCACCGTGCGTGCACTTGCATTCGGAAGATGCTCTGCCAGCGCCTCAGGGCCCATGTGCACCGCACAGGCGCGCAGATCGTGGCGGCACTGGAAAAAGCGGAAATCTAGCATGCAGGGCTGTTTTCCCGAACATTCATCGTGGCATGGCCGTTTCAGGGTTAAGCGTTGCAATGGCGGCGTGCAAAAGAAAACCGCGCCGCCGGATTGACCGGGGCGCGGCTTCTCTCTGGTCCGTGAGTGGCGGTTCAGGTTAGTCCAGGAAGGCCTTTTCCACCACATATTGCGCGGGCTTGGAGTTGGCGCCTTCCTCAAGGCCGGCCGCTTCCAGCATGTCCTTCAGCTCCAGATTGAAAGCCAGGTTGCCGCAGATCATGGCGCGGTCGCTTTCGGGGTTCAGCGGCTCAACGCCGAGATCCTTGTAAGCCTCGCCCGAGTTGATCAGGTCGGTGATGCGGCCCATCTTGGGGCTCTCTTCGCGGGTGGTGGTCGGGTAATACTTGATCTTCTTCCAGAAGCCTTCGCCGATCACCTCGTTCAGCAGCTCGTCTTCTTTCAGCCCTTCGATCAGTTCGCGGCCGTAGGTCAGCTCGCCTGCGGTGCGGCAGGTGTGGGTGATGATGACCTCGTCGTAATCCTCGTAGGTCTGCGGCTCGCGCAGCAGGGATGCAAAGGGCGCAAAGCCAGTGCCGGTGGCGAAGAACCAGATCCGCTTGCCCGGGATCAGCGCGTCATGCACCAGGGTGCCGACGGGTTTCGGGCGCAGGATGATCTCATCCCCCGGCTGAATGTGCTGCAGGCGCGAGGTCAGCGGGCCGTCTTCGACCTTGATCGAGTAGAATTCCATTTCCTCGTCCCACGACGGCGACGCGATGGAATAGGCGCGCAGCAAGGGCTTCACCTTGCCGGTCTTGGGATCGGGGTCGTTCATCAGGCCGATCATCACAAACTCGCCCGAGCGGAAGCGCAGGCTGGCCGGACGGGAGACCTTGAAGGAGAACAGTTTGTCGGTCCAGTGCTTTACCGCGGTGACGGTCTGGGCATCGGGCAGGGCCGGTTTTGCTTTTTCAGGCGCAGCATTGATAGCGGCTTCGGTCACAGTTTCGGTCACGGGCGAAATCTCGTTCATCGGTTGCACTGCCGGTGATATGAACCGGCACCTCTGATTAGTCATTGATCGGTGTGAGGAAAAGGCCTTGGCGGCGGAAAACCGGCGGCTGCGGCAATGCAGCGCCGGATTCCTGTCAATCCTGACGATTACAGCTGGCTTAGGCTGCGGCAGGAGAGCCGCCGCGCATGCGGGCCTGGTAGTCATTGTCTTTCCAGTTGGCCCGGCTGAGCCACTGGTCTTCCGGCTGGCGGGCGGCCAGGGCCGCATCGATTTCGACCTCGTCAAAGCCGCAGCGGCGCGCCATGGCGTATTGCTCGGCGATCACATGGCCCTTGGCGCGCAGCCGGCCGGTGTAGCCGGTCAGGCGCAGCTGGCGGGCGATGGTGAAGCCACGCCCGTCTGCAAAGCTGGGGAAGTCGATGCGGATCATCTCCACACCTTCGGGCAGGTCTGCGGCCAGTGACACCGGGTCGGTGTCGGAGGCGAGATCCAGTACGTTTGCGGCCTCGAATCCTTGGGTCCAGGTGTCCGGGCCAAAGCCCGTGTCGGTCACGATCACAGTCATGTCTTTGCTCCTGTGCGGATGAATTTGCCGTCCACCACGTGGATGCCGCATTCTTCCTTGTTCTGGTCACGCCAGCGTCCGGCGCGGGGGTCTTCGCCTTCCTGGACCGGCGAGGTGCAGGGGGCACAGCCGATCGACGGATAGCCCTTGGCCACCAGCGGATGACG
>CAJXHQ010000454.1 GCA_913054485.1 uncultured Paracoccaceae bacterium | reverse complement strand
CCGCGCCGGCGTCCGCCGCCGCCGCCGGGACGGCCGCGCCCGTTGCCGCGGCCCTTGGGCGCGTCAGCATCGGGCAGGGCTTCCCACGGCCGGCCGGAGGCGACGGGGATTGATTTGCCCATCACCTTCTGGATCGCCTTCAGCTCGTCCATTTCATCCGGTGCGCAGAAAGCAATGGCCATGCCGCCCTTGCCGGCGCGCGCGGTGCGGCCGATGCGGTGCACATAGGCATCCGGCACGTTGGGCAGCTCGTAATTGTAGACGTGTTTCACGTCCGGGATATCCAGCCCGCGCGCCGCCACATCGGTGGCGACCAGCACTTAGACCTGACCGTCCTTAAAGGCCTTCAGCGCGCGTTCGCGCTGGCCCTGGCTCTTGTTGCCGTGGATGGCAGCTGCGGCGAAACCGGCCTTTTCCAGCACCTTCATCAGCTTCTCCATACCGTATTTGGTACGGCCGAAGACCAATGCGCGCTCATCTTTATGTTTGCCCAGCAGCTCCTTGAGAAGGCTCAGCTTTTCCGCCTTGGCGATGAAGTGCAGCGACTGTTCGATCTTGTCGGCGGCCTTGCCCGGAGGGTTCACCTCGATGCGGATCGGAGACTTCAGATAGCTGTTGGCGATCTCGTTCATCTGCTTGGGCATGGTGGCCGAGAACAGCATGGTCTGGCGTTCGTCCGGCAGCAGGCCCGCGATCTTGCGCAGCGCGTGGATGAAGCCGAGGTCCAGCATCTGGTCGGCCTCGTCCAGCACCAGGAAGTCGCAGGAGCCGAGGTCCAGCGCGCGGCGGTCCAGGATGTCCAGCAGCCGGCCGGGGGTGGCGACCAGGATGTCGGTGCCCTTGGCAATGCGGGCAATCTGCGGGTTGATCGACACGCCGCCGACCACCAGGCCGATCTTCATGTGCATGCCTTCGGTCAGATCGCGCAGCGAGGCAGCGATCTGGTTGGCCAGCTCGCGGGTCGGTGCCAGCACCAGGCCACGTACGGTCTTGCCGGCCGGCTTATAGCCGTATTGCATCATCTGCGCGATCAGCGGCACGCCGAAAGCCGCAGTTTTGCCGGTGCCGGTCTGGGCCAGCCCCAGCACGTCTTTGCCTTGCAGCGCATGCGGGATCGCATGCGACTGGATCGGGGTCGGATCGGTAAAGCCCAGGGCCTCGATCCGTTTCATCAGCTGGGCCGGCAGCCCCATGGTCGAAAATTCAGTCACGTCATATCCTTTAACAGCCCGCGCAAAATGCGGGGCCGGTCGTGCCGCCTGTCTTGGCGGCGCAATGGGGCAGGGACCTCGGACCCGGGCAGCTGCATGCTGCCAGGCCGGTCATCTGCGTTGCCCCACGCGTGATTTTGGGAACGGCGGCATATCACTAGACAAGAGGCGGACTATGCCGCAGGGCCCGGGATCGGGCTGATTGTCTCTGCTCACGCGGCAGGGAGGGATGCCTGACAGCGCAAATGGCTGTGGATAAGCCCAATGTCAACAGCTGATGCAGGTCAATATCCGGTTCACGAGGTTTGAAACTGCTGGTAACAAGGGTATCCGAGGACAGCAGAGACAGCCCATGACCGATACCATCATCTCCCGTTGCGAAGCCAAAGGCCTGCGGATGACCGGCCAGCGCCGGATCATTGCCCGCGTGCTGCAGGAGAGTGCAGACCACCCGGATGTGGAGGAGCTGTACGCCCGCGCCAGCGCACTGGACGACGGGATTTCCATCGCCACAGTCTACCGCACGGTGAAGCTGTTCGAAGAGGCCGGTATTCTTGAGCGGCTGGAATTCGGCGATGGGCGTGCACGCTACGAGGACGCCGAGCGCGACCACCACGACCATCTGATCGACCTCAGCACCGGCGAGGTGATCGAATTTGTCGACCCGGAGATCGAAGCGCTGCAGGAAAAGATCGCGCAAAAGCTGGGCTACAAGCTGAAGGGCCACAAGCTGGAACTTTACGGCGTTCCGATCCGTAAAGGCTGATCTATCACGATCCGTGATGTGATCCGTCACGGGGTTTCATGAACAAGTGACGCAAACGGGCTTGCCGCCGCGGCGGGCATGCGGTTTGGCTGTGCAGGTTGGCCGGGCCGTCTCCTGTGCCTGAGGAACCGCGCATGAACAATCTCCACGGCATCATCCTGATCATCGTCTCCATGGCATTTTTTGCGCTGGAAGACATGTTCATCAAACAGCTGTCGGGCGTCATGCCGGTCTGGCAGATCCTCATGTGCCTCGGTATAGGCGGGGCACTGATCCTTGCCGGTTTTGCGTTGGTGCAGCGCCAGAGCCTGTTCGCACCTGAGGCTTGGACCCCCGTGCTGGTCCTGCGCACGCTCTGTGATGCGGCCTCTGCCATGAGCTTTGCGACTGCGCTGTCGCTGGTGGACCTGTCGACCGTGGCTGCGGTGTTCCAGACCACGCCGCTGGCGGTGACCATGGGGGCTGCAATCTTTTTCCGCGAGCAGGTCGGCTGGCGGCGCTGGAGCGCGATCGGCGTTGGCTTCAGCGGTGTGTTGCTGATCATCCGCCCCGGCATGGAAGGGTTTGAACCCTCCGCTTTGCTGGTGCTGCTGGCGGTTGTGACCATTGCGGCGCGGGACCTGCTGACCCGCGTGGTCGATGTGAAAGTGTCCTCTACAGTGATGAGCTTTCAGGGTTTTATCTCTTTGCTGCTGGCTGCCGTTGGGCTGTCGCTGATCAACCCCGCGCCTGCGGCATTGCCTGATGCCACCGGCCAGCTGATGCTGCTGGTCGGCGTGATCACCGGGCTGATCGGCTATTGCGCGCTGGTTGTGGCCACCCGCATCGGCGAGGCCTCGGTGGTGACACCTTTCCGCTATTCGCGGCTGCTGTTCTCGATTGCGGCCGGCATGTTCATGTTCGGCGAACGCCCGGACACGCTGACGATGGCGGGGGCCACTCTGATCATCGGCTCGGGCATTTACACCTTCCTGCGCGAACGCAAAGCAGCCCGTGTGGCGCTGGCCGCAGCAGCCTGATCCGGTACTGTCACCGTTGGCGCAAACATCAAACTGTTAGCCCTAACCCCTGAAAATATGACCGTTAGCGGTAACGAAACCGGTTTACATTTCCGGCCCGGCTGTTATGACGCTGGCAACCTCCACAACCGATCAGGGACCGGACGATGAGCACCATTATCGACATCCACGCGCGCGAAATCCTGGACAGCCGGGGCAACCCGACCGTTGAGGTCGACGTGATCCTCGAAGACGGCACCATGGGCCGGGCGGCTGTGCCTTCGGGCGCCTCCACCGGCGCGCACGAAGCTGTGGAAAAGCGCGACGGCGACAAGTCGCGCTATATGGGCAAGGGCGTTCTGGAAGCCGTGGCCGCCGTGAATGGCGAAATCGCCGAAGAGCTGGTCGGCTTTGACGCGACCGAGCAGGTCTCCATCGACCGCGCCATGATTGAGCTGGACGGTACCCCGAACAAGGGCCGCCTCGGCGCCAACGCGATCCTCGGTGTGTCCATGGCCGTGGCCAAGGCCGCAGCGGACTTCACCACCCAGCCGCTGTTCCGCTACATTGGCGGCACCTCGGCGCGGGTTCTGCCGGTGCCGAT
>CAJXHQ010000453.1 GCA_913054485.1 uncultured Paracoccaceae bacterium | reverse complement strand
TGGCCACCACCATGACCCGTTGCATCAGCTGCACCCGCTGCGTGCGTTTCACCACAGAAGTGGCAGGCATCAGCCAGATGGGCCAGACGGGGCGCGGTGAAGATGCGGAGATCACCTCTTACCTGAACCAGACGCTGGATTCGAACCTGCAGGGCAATATCATCGACCTTTGCCCGGTTGGCGCGCTGACCTCCAAGCCCTACGCCTTCACCGCCCGCCCGTGGGAGCTGACCAAGACCGAAACCATCGACGTGATGGACGCGTTGGGATCGAACATCCGGGTCGATACCAAGGGCCGCGAAGTGAAGCGCATCATGCCGCGCAACAATGACGGCGTGAACGAGGAGTGGATCTCCGACAAATCCCGCTTTGTCTGGGACGGTCTGCGCCGCCAGCGCCTTGACCGTCCTTACGTGCGCGTCGACGGCAAGCTGAAGCCGGCCACCTGGCCCGAGGCTCTGGCCGCTGCGGCAGAGGGCATGAAGGGCAAGAAGATTGCCGGCCTGGTTGGTGATCTGGTCCCTGTTGAAGCGGCTTTCGCGCTGAAGCAGCTGGTCGAGAGCCTGGACGGAAAGGTCGAATGCCGCACCGACAATGCCCGCCTGCCGCTGGACAACCGCGCAGCATACGTCGGCACCGCCACCATCGAAGACATCGATGACGCCAAGTTCATCCAGCTGATCGGCACCAACCCGCGCGTCGAAGCGCCGGTGCTGAACGCCCGTATCCGCAAAGCCTGGAGCAAGGGCGCGCAGGTGGGCCTTGTCGGCCCCGCAGCGGATCTGACCTATGACTACGCCCACGTCGGCACCGACCGCGCTGCACTCGAAAGCCTGCTGGACCGCGACTATGGCCCGGTGAAAGACGCGCCCTCTGTGGTGATCGTGGGGCAAGGTGCCCTGCGCGAAGCCGACGGTCTGGCGGTTCTGGCCGCGGCACAGAAACTGGCCGCCGGCACTGGCTCCAAACTGCTGGTGCTGCACACTGCCGCGTCCCGTGTTGGCGCGATGGATGTGGGTGCTGCCACCCTCGGCGGTCTGGCAGCAGCGGTAGACGGGGCTGAGGTGATCTACAACCTTGGTGCGGACGAAGTTGAGATCGACGCCGGTGCTTTCGTGATCTACCAGGGCTCCCACGGCGACCGCGGCGCGAACCGCGCCGACGTGATCCTGCCGGGTGCGGCCTACACCGAGGAAAACGGTCTCTTCGTGAACACCGAAGGCCGCCCGCAGCTGGCCATGCGCGCAGCCTTTGCGCCGGGCGAGGCCAAGGAAAACTGGGCCATCCTGCGCGCGCTCAGCGCCGAAGCAGATGCCAAGCTGGGCTATGACTCGCTGGCTCAGCTGCGCCAGGCACTGGTTGCCGAGGTGCCGCATCTGGCCAAGATCGACCGGGTGCCGGAGAACGAAGGCGAGGCGCTGGAAGTCGAAGCCATGGGCAAGGCGGACTTCCTGCCTGCGGTAAAGGACTTCTACCTGACCAACCCGATCGCGCGTGCCTCCGAGCTGATGGCCGAGCTGTCGGCAAACGCCAAGGCACGCGGTGCCGAGAAGATCGCGGCCGAGTGATCCGCACGGCGCTCATATCGCCCCTGATGCTGGCCGCCTGTGTTGAGGCCCCCAGCCAGGAGACGCGGGCCGGCCCCGATTACCGGGGCGTGCAAACCAGCCTGCTGGAAGGTGATCTGGTGCAGTTCCACGTCTCGATGGGCGGCGCGCCTGCGGCGCAGCAGCTTGACGACTATGCCGAATGCGCAGCCGCGCAATACACGCTGATCCGGGGTTACGGGTTTGCGCGTCACTTGCGCACGAACATGAACAAAGAGGGGGACATCTGGACGGCTGATGCTGTCTACACCGTCTCGCCCTCCCTGCCGCGCGGATTGCGCAACCTCGACGCCGAAGTCGTGGTCGCCAATTGCGCGGAAAACGGAATACCCACGGTGTGAGGACCTATGGCTGAATTCTTTAACACCCCTGGCGGCATCGCCGTGCTGATACTGGCGCAAGTGCTTGCCGTTGTTGCCTTTGTGATGATCTCTCTGCTGTTCCTCGTCTACGGGGACCGCAAGATCTGGGCCGCCGTGCAGATGCGCCGGGGGCCGAACGTCGTGGGCGTCTACGGCCTGCTGCAATCGGTGGCGGACGCGCTGAAATATGTCGTCAAAGAGGTGGTGATCCCAGCCGGTGCGGACCGTTCGGTCTTCATTCTGGCGCCGCTCACCTCTTTTGTGCTGGCGATGATCGCCTGGGCGGTTATCCCCTTCAATGACGGCTGGGTTCTGTCCAACATCAACGTGGCCATTCTGTATGTCTTCGCGGTCTCCAGCCTAGAGGTATACGGCGTGATCATGGGGGGCTGGGCGTCGAACTCGAAATACCCGTTCCTGGGCTCGCTGCGGTCTGCCGCGCAGATGATCTCTTACGAGGTCTCCATCGGCCTGATCATCGTTGGTGTGATCATTTCCACCGGGTCGATGAACTTCGGCGACATCGTGCGCGCGCAGGACGGCAACCTTGGCCTGTTCAACTGGTACTGGATCCCGCACTTCCCGATGATCTTCCTGTTTTTCATCTCGGCGCTGGCAGAAACCAACCGCCCGCCGTTCGACCTGCCGGAAGCGGAATCCGAGCTCGTCGCGGGCTACCAGGTGGAATATTCCTCAACCATGTTCCTTCTGTTCATGGCCGGCGAGTACATCGCCATCTTCCTGATGTGCGCGCTGATGTCACTGCTGTTCTTTGGCGGCTGGCTATCCCCGATCCCAGGTCTGCCCGACGGCGTGCTGTGGATGGTTGGCAAGATGGCCTTCTTCTTCTTCCTCTTCGCGATGGTGAAGGCGATCACCCCGCGCTACCGCTATGACCAGCTGATGCGGCTGGGCTGGAAAGTCTTCCTGCCCTTCTCGCTGGGCTGGGTGGTGTTCGTATCCTTCGCTGCAAAATTCGAGTGGTTCGGCGGTTTGTTCGCCCGCTGGGCCGTAGGGGGCTGATCATGACGCAGATCGACTATACCCGCGCCGCCAAATACTTCCTGCTGCAGGATTTCTGGGTCGGCTTCAAACTGGGGATGAAGTATTTCTTCGCGCCCAAGGCGACGCTGAACTACCCGCACGAGAAAGGCCCGCTGAGCCCGCGTTTCCGGGGCGAGCACGCGCTGCGCCGCTACCCCAACGGGGAAGAGCGCTGCATTGCCTGCAAACTCTGCGAAGCGGTCTGCCCGGCGCAGGCGATCACCATCGATGCCGAACCGCGTGAAGACGGCAGCCGCCGCACCACGCGCTATGACATCGACATGACCAAATGCATCTACTGCGGCTTCTGCCAGGAGGCCTGCCCGGTGGATGCGATCGTCGAAGGCCCGAACTTCGAGTTCGCCACCGAAACCCGCGAGGAGCTGTTCTACGACAAGGACAAGCTGTTGGCGAACGGCGAGCGCTGGGAAGCCGAGATTGCCCGCAACCTCGAACTGGATGCGCCCTACCGATGATCTGCTTTGCCGGGATACCTGTCCAACAGAGGACCGCGCCTGACCTTGGGAAGGTGCAATGCGCCTTCCCGGGGGGAAGGTCAGGCGCGGTCC
>CAJXHQ010000452.1 GCA_913054485.1 uncultured Paracoccaceae bacterium | reverse complement strand
GCCTGCGTCATGGCCGTAGCCGTTGACGGCGTTCAGCACGCCCTTGGGCAGGCCGCCTTCATCGGCGATCTCGACCAGCAGGCGGGCGGACAGGGGGCTGTCTTCAGCCGGTTTGTGGACCACGGTGCAGCCAGCGGCCAGCGCGGGCGCAATCTTCCAGGTCGACAGCATGAAGGGGGTGTTCCAGGGCGTGATGACACCGACAGGGCCGATCGGCTTGCGGGAGGTCACGTTCATCAGTGTCGGCGACGGCAGGTTCTGGCCGTTGCGCGCATCGGTGACCTGATTGGCGAAGAAGCGGAAGTTTTCGGCGCCGCGCAGGGCCGCCTTGGACATGAACCGCATGGTCTGCCCGGTGTCCCAGCATTCGCAGAGCGCGATTTCCTCGGCACGCGCCTCGATGGCGTCGGCGACTTTCAGCAGGATCTTCTTGCGCTCACCTGTGGGCATGTCGCGCCAGGCAGGGAAGGCATCAGCGGCGGCTTTGGCGGCGGCGTCCACATCCGCCTCGGTGCCGCGGGCCACGTCGCAGATGACGCTTTTGTCGACCGGGGTGGTCGACTGGAAAGTGCCGCCGGAGCCTGCGCAGTCTTCACCGTTGATGCGGTTCAGAATGCCGGTGTCCTTGAACCGGGCCAGATAGCCGTCGAGTTTTTCGATGTTGCTGTTCAGAACGGACATTACTTATCCTCCAGGTGGTCACGGATGGTGCCGTATTTCGGCGAAAGATCGGGGTTGATGTCGCGCATCTCGACCGAGAGCGCGATGGAATGGGTGGCCATGGCCGGTTCAAGGAAGGCCTTGGCCGCCTCGAAGATTGCTTCGGTGGTTGCCTTTTTCACGTCATCGGGCCGGCCGGCACGCAGGCGGATCGAGATGTCGATGAAACCGTGCTTGTCCGAGCCGTCAGCGATGTAGACATGCGCAGCCCGAAAGGTGCGGACCCGGATGCCGGGCATCGGGAAGGTGCCGGTTCCGATGGCCACCTGCCGGATATGGTTGCAGAAGGCCGCCATGTCGGTGCGCGCCTCCATATTGGTGGAGTATTCCATAGAGATATGCGGCATGTCTTCACCTCCCAGGCGGGGCCCTGTTATACTTAACATGTTTAGCATTTATGAGGCCTGCCGTCAACAATCCCGTTTGAAAGCGTGAAAAATGTCTGTGCTGATTGTCTTTAAGGATGGTTGCGGTGATAAATACCCATGACCAAACCTATGCCCACCACCTCCCGTTCGCTGCCGATTGCGCTGCTGCGCGCCCGTGAAAAGGTCATGGGGCCGATTCGCGCCATGCTGAGCGACGTGGACATCACCGAGCAGCAATGGCGGGTGATGCGGGTTCTGAACGAACATGGCGCATCCGAGCCGACCCGGATTGCCGAAGACGCCTGCCTTCTGCTGCCCAGCCTGACGCGGATTTTGCAGAAGCTGGGAGAGAAGAACCTGATCGTGCGCGCCCGCGACGAGAAGGACCGCCGCAAGCAGGTGGTGGAGATCACCGAAGAGGGCCGCGGCCTGATCGCCGCCAACCTGCCCACCTCTCTGGCACTGCTGGATGATGTGCGGGAGAAGATGGGGGCGGAGCGCTATGACGCGCTGCTGGATCTGCTGAATGAGCTGGACCGGATTGACGGCTGAAGCTGGCTGACGGGCGCAAGCTCAGGCTGCCTATGGGCTGGTTTCTTTGAAGAAGATCAACAGAGGGATGGGCGACCTGAGAGCGGCTTCGAGCCCACTTCGACCGATGCTGCGGGGCGTTCGGATATCAGCTCACAGAATAGGACAGCCGTCTGAGCAATACCAAGGTCAGGATCACTGCAATCAAAAGAAATCCCGCCCCTGCAATCCACGCAAAAGGTGTGGAGTACATTTCGGCGATGGCTCCGGTCACAACCAGACTCAACGCGGCCCCTAACTGCTGTATTAGAGATCTCAGCGATAGCATTGTCGACCGCTGACGGTCTTCCACGAAGCTATGAAGAATGCTGCTGGCCGGAGTTTCGCTGACTCCAAGGATGACAGAGTACAGGACGAATACCGTCACAAAGCCAATGATACTGCCTTGCAGTGCCAGTGCGATCTGAACGCCTGCCAAGCAAGCAAAGACCGCCGCCAGCGTCATGGCGTGCCGCCGCTTGAAGACCCGGCTGATGAGCGGAGACAGAGATGCGCCCAAAGCGATCGAGAAGAAATAGGCCGCAGTTACGACGCCGATAACAGTGTTTGCGTAACCCTCATCCAACATGGGTTTTGCATGGGTCGGCCAGATCACCTCAACAGGGTTGGTGGCCATCAGAAAGAACGCCAGCGCTGCAAGAAGCACCGACAGTGCGGGATGTTTCAGGGCCAAAAGGCTGGCATCCTTTATCACCATAGGGACATTTGCGAAGCCGTGCCTGAGGGCGGTGACGTTCATCGGGCGGGGGTTTTCCACTATGGCCAGCATCGTGAAAACAAACACGCCCAGCATCACTCCAAAGCTGGCCGCGTAGGACACATCATAGATGCTGAAACCGAGGCGCTGCGCGGCTGGGCCCAATATATCAGGCAGAAGACCTCCGAGGACGGCCCCAGTGGCCAACCCGACGGCATTGGCCCATTGCGCCTTGGCTAGGGCGGGCTGAATATCCACATTTGGTGCGGCAGTCTTGAACGTTTCGATGAACCACGCATCAAGCGTGCCCGACCGAAGCGCGCGTCCAAAACCGATGAATGCAAATGAAAGCGCCAGAACATAGAAGTCGCTGGTTGAAAGAAAGAGCGCGAGTGAAATCAAGCTGGCGGCAACCGCCGTCAAAAAGACCGGCTTATGGCCAATGCTGTCGGCGAGCCCACCAAAGGGCAGCTCCAGCGTCATAGTCGTAACCGAATAGACCCCGAAAAGAAGCGAAATCTGGAAGAGGTCCATACCTCGGTCGGTCAGTGCCAAAGCAACAACCGCAACGGTCAACCCCATCGCAAACCGGTCAAGAAACTGGTGGATCTGAAACACCCGAATGTGTCGTCGCGCTGGACCCGTTAATGCAGTGAATGAAAAATCAATATCGGTACTCATGCCTGCAACAATGACGAAACCGCGACCAAGCACAACACCCTAGGCCGGATACATTGCCGTTGCCGGTGCCGCTCTTAGCTCTCAGTCTCCGGCAGGCTCTTCTGCCCGCCGCCAACCGCAGCGGCTACGCCTGTTGTAGAGGGCGCGGATGTTGGCAATCCGCGGGCCACGCGCATGGCGAGGAAGGCAAAGGCCTGAGCCTCTAACATGTCGCCATCCAATCCGGCGGTTTCGATCGCTTCAACCGGACAATCCAATCCGGCCTGCAACATTTTCATCATCACCGGGTTTTTACGCCCCCCGCCGGTGACAAGCAGCCGCGACGGCAGACTGGTACAGTGTTCGACCCCCTGCATCACTGCGGCGGCGGCCATGGCGGTCATTGTGGCGGCGGCATCTGCGTCGCTGAGTTCACGCACAAGATCCATCATCAGTGAAAAATCATCCAGGTCGAGGGATTTGGGCGGCATCTTGCGGAAATAGCTTTCGGCCAGAAACAGCTCAAGCGAGCCGTCCTCAACCCGCCCCTTGGC
>CAJXHQ010000451.1 GCA_913054485.1 uncultured Paracoccaceae bacterium | reverse complement strand
ACCGGCACGGCTGCCGATCAGTTGCTGGATATGGGCCAGACCGTTGCAGAGGATGGCCCGAAACCGGGCGAGCGGTATTCCCGGGAAACATTCGGCGATTGGGATATGGCCTGCGTCAAGACCGAGACCGGGGACGACCCCTGTTCGATGCTGCAGATGCTGAATGCCGATGACGGATACCCGATGGCCGAGGTCTCCATGTTCCGGATCGAACAGGAAGGCGGCCAGGCGGTTGCCGGTGCCACTATTATCGCGCCGCTGGAGACACTGCTGCCTCAGGGGATCACCATCGCGATCGACGGTGCACCGGGCAAGCGTTACAATTTCACCTTCTGCAACCCGGTGGGCTGCGTAGCACAGATCGGCATCACCCAGGCCGACGTGGACGCGATGAAAAAAGGCAAGGAAGCCAAGCTGTCGATCCGGCCCGCCCAGGCCCCGGATCAGCTGATCGAGCTGCAGCTGTCGCTGAAAGGATTCACCGCCGCGTACGACGCTGTGGATATTGTGCAGCAGTAACGGGCGAAACCCGGCTCAAAAAGAAACCGCCGCTCCGGATTGGAGGCGGCGGTTTTTCTATTTTGAACAACGGCTTCCCGGTCAGACTTTGCGCAAAGCCAGTACCGCGTTCAACCCGCCGAAGGCAAAGGCGTTGCTGAGCGCAACATCGACCCTGGCGTCGCGCGCCTCGTTCGGGACCACGTCCAGTGCGCATTCCGGGTCGGCCTCCTCGTAGCTGATGGTCGGGGCAATCACCCCGTCCCGCACCGCCATAATACAGGCCAACAGCTCTACCGCGCCGGTGCCGCCGATAAGGTGCCCGTGCATGGATTTGGTCGAGGAGATCATCAGGTTGTCAGCATGGGGTCCGAAGACATCCGCCACCGCAGCACATTCGGTCTTGTCGTTGGCCGCGGTGCCGGTGCCGTGGGCGTTGATATAGGCCACGTCCGCCGGATCGATGCGGGCATCCGTCAGCGCGCCAGAGATGGCCCGGGCCGCCCCCTGTTTCGATGGCATCACAATATCGGAGGCATCCGAGGACATGGCAAAGCCCGCCACCTCGCAGAGAATCTCGGCGCCGCGGGCCTTGGCGTGTTCGTATTCCTCGAAGACAAAGACGCCTGCGCCTTCGCCCTGCACCATGCCGTTGCGGTTGGCGCTGAACGGGCGGCAGGCGTCCTTCGACATCACCCGCAGTCCTTCCCAGGCTTTCACGCCGCCAAAGCACAGCATAGATTCCGAGCCGCCGGTCACCATCGCGGGCGCCGCGCCGTAACGCACCAGCTGGAAGGCCTGTGCCATGGCGTGATTGGACGAGGCGCAGGCGGTGGACACCGTGAAACTGGGCCCTTTGAGGTTGAATTCCATCGACACGTGGCTGGCGGCGGCATTGTTCATCAGCTTGGGCACCACAAAAGGGTGCACCCGGTTCTTACCGTCTTCGTAGACGGTGCGGTAATTGTCATCCAGCGTGGTCATGCCGCCGCCGGAATTGCCCAGGACCACGCCGCAGCGCGCCGCCAGCTCGCCGGAGAATTGCAGCCCGGACTGCGCCATCGCTTCGCGGGCGGCCACTAGGGCAAATTGGGTGAACCGGTCATAAAGCGCCATCTGCTGGCGGTTGAAACGGCCCTCGGTCTCAAAGCCGCGCACCTGGCCACCGATTTTGATCGCCAGCCGCTCTACATCGCGCATCTCAAGATCGCCGATGCCGCAGCGGCCCTCGCGCATCGCTTCCAGGGTTTCAGGAACCGAGTGGCCCAGGGCGTTGATCGTCCCGGCCCCGGTAATGACGACGCGTTTCATAAGTTCAGCTCTGCCTCACAAGGTATTGTTACTTATCGGAAACAAGCTTTTCGATGCCTGTGATGATGGCCGCAACATTGGAAATATCGAAATCGCTGTTCTCGGGTTCATTGGCATTGAAAGGGATCGAAATGTCGAACTCTTCCTCGATGGCGAAGATGCTTTCGACCAGCCCGAGGCTGTCGATGCCAAGGTCTTCCAGCGTGCTTTCGGGGGTTACATCCGACGGCTGCAGCACCGCCTGCTCTGCGAAGATTGCGATGACCTTGTCCTGAATGCTCATTCTGGCACCCCTAGATTAGAGTTGCGGCAGATTTAATGCCTGACCGGCTATTTGAAAACCGCCTCTTTGAGCGCTTCGATGTCCTTGAGAATCCGCGGAAGACGCCTTTGCGCCTTATACATCTCGGTATGTGTCTCCATTTTGACAGCCGGGTATCCCATCATCACGCGGCCCGCGGGCACGTTGGAAATTGCCTTGGTTGCACCGCCCAGAATCGCACCTTTGCCGATGGAGATATTGTCGCCCTCACCGGTCTGGCCGCCCATCCCCACGTTGTCGCCGATGTCGACGGAACCGGCCAGACCGGCCTGGCCGCAAAGCAGGCAATCGCGGCCGATGCGGCAGTTGTGGCCGATGTGAACCTGGTTATCCAGCTTGGTGCCAGACCCGATTTCAGTGTCGCGGATGGTGCCGTTGTCGATGGTGCAATTGGCGCCAATCTCCACGTCATCGCCGATGATCACAGCCCCCAGAGAATGGATGCGCAGCCAGCCTTGCGCCTTGGCATCGCCCTGGTCGCCCATGGTCTTGCGGACGTTTTCGACGCCGGAGACCTCGGGGGTGACATAAGAAAACCCGTCCGCCCCAACCCGCGCGCCGGGCTGGGCGCGGAATCGGTCGCCGATCCGGGCGCGGGCGCCGATAGACACCATTTCGCGCAGGTTTGCCCCTTCGCCGATCTGCACGTCCGCGCCGATGTAGCAATGCGGCCCGATCACCGAGCCTGCACCGATTGTTGCCCCGGCGGCGACGATGGACAGCGGTCCCACCGAAACATTGTCGCCAAGCTCTGCGGCGGGGTCGATCACGGCCGAGGGGTGGATGCCCTGGCTGAACCCCTGCCCCTTATCGAGCGCCACAGTGACACCGCCCATGGCCATGCGGGGGCGTTCGGCAAAAATGGCGGCTTTCAGCCCCATCGCCTGCCAGTCGGCCCCGGCCCACAGCAGCGCGGCCTGCGCCTGCCCGCCGGACAGGCTTTCGGCGTATTTCGGGGACATCGCCATGGCCAGGTCGCGCGGGCCGGCATCGCCCGGTTCCGCAGCGCCGTCGATGTTCAGATCCAGATCCCCGGCGGCCTCGGCCCCCAGTGCTTCGGCAATCTGTCGGACTGTGTGCATGTCAGGCCCCTTACGAACTGTATTCGGGGCCGAGCATTACCCCTGAACGCCGGGCAAGGCCACCCCTGCTGCTTCCAGAGCCGACCATACCTTGGCGTCACGGCCGTAGATATCGCGGCGGAATTCCGGCTGGCCTTTTTCGCCGATGAAGGCGGTGCGGTAGATGATATGCACCGGAACTTTGACTTCCAGGTCAACCTTGGTCTCCTTGCCGGAACTCAGGATACGGTGGAAGAAGTCCTTCGGGTTCTCGGTCTGTTTGGCCAGCAGCGCGTAGGCAAACTCAAACGGCTGAGCGAGCCGGATGCAGCCGTGAGAATAGGCCCGAACCTCGCGCGAGAACAGGTGCTTTTGCGGCGTGTCATGCAGGTAGATGTTGTATTTATT
>CAJXHQ010000450.1 GCA_913054485.1 uncultured Paracoccaceae bacterium | reverse complement strand
GAGCATCTTCCCGCCGGACAAGAGCGCATCAGGGGCGGAGGTTTTCAGGCTCACCTTGCCGTCACCGTCGCCGTCGGTACCGTTCTCCAGGATGTCGGCGGGCAGCATCTGCACCATACCGATTTCCCCCGCCCAGGCACCAGTAGTGCGCGCCGGGTCAAACCCGCCCTGCGCGTAAAGGTCGATGGCGGCGAAAACCTGCGGCCGGAACAGATGCGGGCGGCGGCAGTCATGCGCCAGCGTCACCAGTGCATTGCGGGTGTTGAAATCGCCCTGGAAGGCCCCGTAGTCGGTCTCAAACGCCCAGAAGGCCAGAAGCACGCCGCGGTTGATGCCGTAGTCGCGCTCGATCCGGTTGAAACTGCTGTTGTATTTCTTGGACATAGACGTGCCGCGGTCGATCCGGTTCTGCGAGATCAGCCGCCGCGAGAAATTAAGGAAGGGCTTTTGGAACACGCCCTGGGCGCGGTCCGCCTGCAGTACCTTGGGATCCTGCGCAACGCCTTGGAAGAAGGCGTTGAGGGTCTTCCGGGAATGGCCACGCTGCGCGGCTTCCGCCTTCAATTCTTTCACAAACCCGGAGAAGCTGCCGCCGCATTGGGCGGCTGCGGTCAGCGGCAAGAGGGTGGCGGCGAGGGCGGAAAGGGCAAATAGGCGCATGTATGGACGGATCCTGAAATAACACTCCGCCCCTGTTTGCTAGAAGATTGCCGTCAAAGCAACGGTCACAAGCACGGCGAGCGCCCAAACCTTCCACAGCATCAGCACGGCAGCGTCGATTTCCGCTGCTCCGATCTCCTTGCGCGCTGTGGGATGGACCCAGGGGAAATCCTGCAGCCGGCCATCGTATGACCGCGGACCCGCCAACGCCACGTCCAGCGCGCGGGCCATGGCGGCCTCGGGCCAGCCAGCGTTGGGAGACTTATGGGCGCGCGCGTCCTGCCTGATATAGACCCATTGCCCCATCTGGCCGCCAAGCAGCGCAATCGCCAGCCCGGTGAGCCGCGCGGGGATCAGGTTCAGCAGGTCGTCCAGCCGGGCCGAGGCCTTGCCGAATTCTTCGTAGCGGGGCGTGCGGTAGCCGATCATGCTGTCGGCGGTATTGATCATCTTATAGGCCAAAAGCCCCGGCAGCCCGCCTATCAGGAACCAGAACACAGGCGCGATCACCCCGTCCGACAGGTTTTCCGCGGCACTTTCAATGGCCGAGCGGGCCACCTGGGCCGCGGTCATCTCTTCTGTGTTGCGGCTGACGATCATGGAGACCGCCTGCCTGCCGGCATTCAGCGACAGCCGCAGCCCCTGGGCCACCGCGCCCACATGCTGCACCAGGGAACGCTGGGCGATCAGGATGGCGGCACAGATCACCTCCGTGACCGGGCCGAGGAGGCTGATCAGGCTGCCAAGCACCAGGCCGAATAGCAGCAGCGCCGCGGCGGTGAGCGCGCCTTTCTGCCGCCGGTTGCGGCCATGGTTCAGCCGGTGGTCGAAGAAGCCCACCACGCGGCCCATCAGCACTGCGGGATGCGGCGCGCGGGACCAGAGCCATTTCGGCTCTCCCAGAACCGCGTCCAGGAGCAGCGCGGGCAATAGCAGCGCAGCGGTGCTCACAGCGCGGCCTCCAGCCGGTCCCAGGCCTCAGCAGGCGGCAGGCCGAGGCGCAGGAGAGTTTTGGAATAGGGGAAGATGCGGCTCCAGATATGTGCACGGGCCAGCCGGTCCTGCCAGGCCTTGGCATCCTCCACCTCGTAAAGCCGGAACAGCGGCGTGCCGCCGGCCAGTTTGGCGCCTCTGGCCATCACCAGACGGTCCAGCCGTTCAGTGTCCTGCGCCAGACGGATGCGGGTGGCTGCGGCCCAGGCGGTGTCCTGCAGCGCGCGCGCGCCGACGCGCAGCGCCGGGCCGGAGACAGCCCAGGGCCCCTGCCAGTCCGACAGGCGCGTAATCAGCGCCGGATCCCCGATGGCAAATCCCAGCCGAAGCCCGGCCAGACCCCAGAACTTGCCAAAGCTCTTCAATACCAGCGTGCCGGGGCGGGCGGCGAGGTGGATCAGGCTCTCGTCCGGGCAGATGTCGCAAAAGCTCTCGTCGATGACCAGAAATGTGTCATCTGATGCTGGTGCGTGCCACAAGCGGCCGTCCGGGTTATTGGGGTGCACGATTACCCGGGCGTCAGCCGGGCCGGAGTCCGACACCGTCCAGCCATGGGCCCGGAAGCCTGCGGCATGTTCATTATAGGTAGGCGGAGTGATTTCCACCCTGCCGGCTGGCTGCAGAGCGGGCAGGGCCGCGATCAGCGCCGAGGCCCCGGGAGCGGGAAGAATCGCTGCCCCGTCAGGCACCTGCCAGAAGCGGCGCGCTGATTCGGTCAGCGCCGACAGTGCCCCGGCGTCAGGCAGCGCCGTCCAATCATCCGGTTGCAGATCCACGACAGGATAAGGTGCGGGGTTTATTCCAGTTGACAGATCAACCCAATCCGACCGTTTGCCGCCGAATAGCGTCACCGCTGCATCTAATCCGCCTCCGTGATCTCTTTGAGAATGCGGTGGGTTTTCGGTCGAATCAGTCATGGCAGTCCCGCAGCCGGAGGTTTTGCGGAGGTATAGCGTCCTCCTGAGGCAGACTTAGGCCACAGCCTTCACGCAAAGGTCAAGATGGCGTGGTTTGGCGATACGCTGCGGGTTTGGTAAGATTCCGGCATGTTCACCGGTATATAGGGGAGCGGCACGGGATTTTTTTGACGAGTGTGCCCGGGTTTTGATGGAAGTGCTTATTGTGGAGAGCGACCCGGATCTCGGGCTGCTGTGGAAAAGACACCTGCAACGGCAAGGCGCCGCTTGTGTCACCCTGGTGCAAAACCAGGAGGACGCAGTACTGGCGCTTTATGATCGCTCTTATGACATCATCGTGCTGGATCTCGTGATCGAGACCGGCAGCGCGCTGGCTGTAGCAGATTTTGCCAGCTACCGCCGCCCGCAGGCGCGGGTGATCTTTGTCACCAACACCAGTTTTTTCTCGGACGGTTCCATCTTTGCTCACAGCCCGAACGCCTGCGCCTATGTGCAAAGCGGAACCCCGCCGGAAGACCTGGCCGCCATGGTGGAGCATTACGCGGCTCTGCGATAGCACTGTGCCGGGCCGCAGCGGGAGATCTCAATGGCGACGGGGCATGTTTTCATCGCTGTCAGCCTGGCTGGCTATGTGGCGCGCGAGGACCATCAGCTGGATTGGCTGATGAAGCAGGATACCGGTGATGGCGATCACGGCTTTGCCGCTTTCATGGACAGTGTCGGCGGGATTGTGATGGGGGCGGGAACCTTCCGTACCATACCGTGCTGGGCTTCGGCGAATGGCCCTGCCTGAAACCGGTGGTGGTGATGAGCCGCAGTCTGACCGATGCGCAGGTTCCCGGTCACCTGCAAGGCAAAGTCCGGATCAGCCTCAAGGAGCCCGCCGCGCTGATGGCAGAGCTGGAGGCCAAGGCTGATCACGTGCCTATGTGGCCGGCGGCCATCTGGTGCAGTCCATCCTGCGGGAGGGTTTGATCGGCCATATGATCATCACCCTGATCCCGGTGCTGACCGGCAGCGGGATTTCCCTGTTCGGCCCG
>CAJXHQ010000449.1 GCA_913054485.1 uncultured Paracoccaceae bacterium | reverse complement strand
CATTGGCCAGTTTCAGCGGGGTTTGACCGCCGAACTGAACGATGACGCCGTGCAGGGTGCCGTTCAGCTTCTCGGTCTCCAGGATTTCCATCACGTGCTCATAGGTGAGCGGCTCGAAATACAACCGGTCCGAGGTGTCGTAGTCGGTCGACACCGTCTCGGGGTTGCAGTTGATCATGATCGTTTCATAACCCTGATCGGTCAGCGCATAACAGGCGTGGCAGCAGCAGTAATCAAACTCGATGCCCTGGCCGATCCGGTTCGGGCCGCCGCCGAGGATGACAACTTTCTTGCGGTCCGAGGGCCGTGCCTCGCATTCCACTTCGCCCATCATCGGGGCCTCATAGGTGGAATACATGTAAGGGGTCTGCGCTTCGAATTCCGCGGCACAGGTGTCGATACGCTTGAAGACCGCGTTGACGCCGGCGCGGCGGCGGGTCTTGCGAACCTCGGCTTCGGTGTTGCCGGTCAGGGTGGCAAGGCGGGCATCGGTGAAGCCCAGCATCTTCAGCGCGCGGATGCCTGCGGTGTCGGAGGGCAGGCCGGAGGCGCGCACGCCGTCTTCAGCTTCGACAATCTCGCGGATGCGGGCCAGGAACCAGGGGTCGAACTTGGTGACGTTGAAAATCTCGTCATCCGACAGGCCATGGCGCATCGCCTGCGCGATGGTGCGCATGCGGTCCGGGGTCTGCAGGCTGATCGCCTTGATGACAGCGGCCTTATCGGGCGCGCCGGGGATTTCTACTTCGTCAAAGCCGGTCAGACCCGATTCCATCGAGGCCAGCGCCTTTTGCAGCGACTCGTGGATGGTGCGGCCAATGGCCATGGTCTCGCCCACGGATTTCATCGCGGTGGTGAGGTAGGGCTCGGAACCCGGGAATTTCTCGAAGGCAAATTTCGGGATCTTGGTTACGACATAGTCGATGGTCGGCTCAAACGACGCCGGGGTCACCTTGGTGATGTCGTTGTCCAGCTCGTCCAGCGTATAGCCCACGGCCAGTTTCGCCGCGATCTTGGCAATCGGGAAACCGGTCGCCTTGGAGGCCAGCGCCGAGGAGCGGCTGACGCGCGGGTTCATCTCGATCACCACCATGCGGCCATCGGCGGGGTTCACCGCCCATTGCACGTTGGAGCCGCCGGTCTCGACGCCGATTTCGCGCAGAACCGCGATCGAGGCGGTGCGCATCATCTGGTATTCTTTGTCGGTCAGCGTCAGGGCCGGGGCGACAGTGATCGAGTCACCGGTGTGCACGCCCATCGGGTCGATGTTTTCGATCGAGCAGACGATGATGGCGTTATCCGCAGTGTCGCGAACCACTTCCATGTCGTATTCTTTCCAGCCCAGCAGGCTCTCGTCGACCAGGATCTGGTTCACAGGTGAGGCGTCCATGCCGGTGCGGCAGAAGTGGATGTAATCTTCACGGTTATACGCCACGCCGCCGCCGGTGCCGCCCAGGGTGAAGGCGGGGCGGATGATGGCGGGCAGGCCGATCTCTTCCAGATCGTCCAGCGCGATCTGCACGCCGGCGTCCAGGTCTGCAGATCCGTCGTCTTTCTTCGGCGCGGTGACAATGGTGGCTTTCGGGTTTTCCAGGCCAAGCCGGTCCATCGCTTCGCGGAACAGCTTGCGGTCTTCGGCCATCTCAATCGCGTCGCGCTTGGCGCCGATCATCTCGACATTGAACTTCTCCAGCACGCCCATTTCTTCCAGCGCAAGGGAAGTGTTCAGGCCGGTCTGGCCGCCCATGGTCGGCAAGAGCGCGTCGGGGCGTTCATTTTCGATGATCTTGGCGACCATTTCGGGGGTGATCGGCTCGATGTAAGTCGCATCCGCCAGACCAGGGTCGGTCATGATTGTCGCCGGGTTGGAGTTCACCAGGATGACCCGGTAGCCCTCTTCGCGCAGCGCCTTGCACGCCTGTGCGCCGGAGTAGTCAAATTCGCAAGCCTGGCCAATAACAATGGGCCCCGCACCAATAATCATGATCGACTGGATGTCGGTTCTCTTCGGCATGGCCATGTTCCTTCGATTTGCGCGAGTCAGGGGGCGCTGGCAGGCACCCAAATTGTCCTGCGTTATAGGCCCCGGTTCGAAAGGTGCAAGGGGGTACAGCACCAGATCGCAATCCGGCCGGGATTTGCCGCTTTCACCCTTCCGATATAGGGCGGGCAGGGTATAAGGCAGGCCAGAACTGATGGGGTAAGACGTGCGTATTCGCTTTGATCAGGGGCCGATGGGGCCGGGGACGTGTTTCGGCGCGCCCCTGCGGCTGATCCGTGCTGATGGCCCCGAAGATGTGCCCGCTGCCTTCGCCGCCTTGGACGCCGCCCGCGCCGAAGGCCACTGGCTGGCCGGATATGCCTCTTATGAGCTTGGCTACGCGCTGGAACCCAAGCTCGCATCGCGTATGCCTAAGGACCGCCGCCTGCCGCTCCTGTGTTTTGGTGTCTACGGCGCACCCGACCAGCAGCCGCTGGCGGAAGGGGTGGCTGCCTTGGGTGAAATCACCCCGCGCTGGGACGAGGCGCGCTATCGCCAAGCCTTTGAGGTGGTGAACGAGAATATCGGCAAGGGCGACATCTATCAGGCCAACCTGACGTTCCCGCTGGATGTGGCAGCCTCCGGGCCCAGCGAGGCGCTGTATTCGGCGCTGGCGCTGAGCCAGCCGGTCGGCCATGGCGCGCTGGTCTTGCAGGACGGCCTGCCTGATCTGCTCAGCCGCTCGCCGGAACTGTTTTTCTGCACTGATGCGGACGGGGTCATTGAAACCCGCCCGATGAAGGGCACCCAGCCGCGCAGTGCGGACGAACAAGAAGATGCCCGCCGCCGCGACTTCCTGCGTCAGGATGAAAAGAACCGCGCCGAGAACCTGATGATCGTGGATCTTCTGCGCAACGACATCAGCCGGGTGGCGGAAACCGGTTCCGTCCGTGTGCCGGAGCTGTTTGCAGTGGAAACCTATGCCACCGTGCACCAGATGGTCTCGCTTGTGCGCGCCCGGCTGCGCGTGGGCACTGGACTGGGCGACATCCTGACCGCGCTTTACCCCTGCGGATCGATCACCGGCGCGCCGAAGATCCGCGCGATGGAGATCATTGATGATCTGGAACCCTGGCCGCGCGAGATCTATTGCGGGTCCATCGGCTGGGCCGCGCCTGACGGGCGGTCATCCTTCAACGTGGCAATCCGCACGCTTATGGTCGAAGACGATGGCACAGCCGTGCTGAACGTCGGTGGCGGGGTTGTCTGGGATTCAACTGCCGAGTCCGAATATGAGGAGGCCCTATGGAAAGCCCGTTATGCGCGCCGTCTGAGCCAGACTTCCGCCTGATCGAAACCTTCGGCTACCTGCCAGGGGAGGGGATCCCGCGCCGGCAACTGCATCTGGCCCGCATGGCGCGGTCGGCGATTTCCTTTGGCATGCCTTTTGATGTGGCGGCCGCGGGCCGGCTGCTCGACGGGGTGGGGGGCGAAACCCCGCTGCGCTGCCGGCTGACGCTGTCGGCAGAAGGCGCACTGGATCTTGGTATCGCGGATATGCCGCCGCCTGCGGCAAGCTGGCGCTTTGCGATCTCGGATGTGCGGCTGAATTCCCGCGAAGTGTTTCTGCAGCGCAAGACCACCC
>CAJXHQ010000448.1 GCA_913054485.1 uncultured Paracoccaceae bacterium | reverse complement strand
ATATCAGCTTCTTGGTGTAGTCGTGCTGCGGATCCTCAAAAATCTGCTCAACCGGGCCTTCCTCGACCTTGTTGCCGCGGAACATGACAACCACACGGTCGGCCATCTGCGCCACAACCGCCATGTCGTGGGTGATGAACATCACCGCAGTCCCGGTCTCGCGCTTCAGGCGGTCCATCAGGGCGAGGATCTCGGCCTGGATGGTCACATCCAGCGCGGTTGTGGGTTCGTCCGCGATCAGCAGGCGCGGCTCGCAGGCCAGTGCCATGGCGATCACCACCCGCTGGCGCATGCCGCCCGACAGCTCGTGCGGGTATTGCTGCAAACGGCGTTCAGGCTCCGGAATTCGGACCTGACGCAGCAGCTCCAGCGCCCGCGCCTCGGCCTCTTTCTTGTTCATGCCCTTGTGGACACGCAGGCCTTCGGTCAGCTGGCGGCCGACAGTGAACACCGGGTTCAGCGCGGTCATCGGCTCCTGGAAGATCATGCCGATCTGGTTGCCGCGGATCTGCTTCATCATGGCCTGCTCGGCCTTGGCCAGATCCACCTCGCCGCCTTCGCGCTGATTGAACATCAGCTCGCCGCCGGCAATCTCGCCGCCGCCGAATTCGACCAGCCGCATCAAGGACAGCGAGGAGACAGATTTTCCCGATCCCGATTCGCCCACGATACAAAGGGTTTCGCCCGGGTTGACGTCGAAGGAGACATCCTCCACCCCGACAACCGGTCCGTCTTTTGTTTGAAATTCAACGCGCAATCCGTTGATCCGGGCGATCGGCTGATCCAGCACTGGTACTCTCCCTGCCCGCCTTTTGGCGGTGCATTATTGATTGTTTTTCTCTTCTGCCGTGAACGCTAGCGGCGTGCTGCCAGAAGGTCAAACCCGGTCCGGAAAGTTCCGCCACGTCAGACCCGATTGCCGGAGGCACACCATTAGGGAGAATTTTCCTTGACGCAATCAATTAAATCAGAACCCATATTCTTACATTTTCTTTGGTTTTTCGACCGGGCACCCGCTGTTCTTTACTGCTCCGGACGGCTGCAACGACGGCCCAAGGCAACAATTAATTAATCGCGACAAGGAGACAAAATTGATGACACCCAAGGCCATTTTGCTGGGCACGATCGCCGCAGCAGCCCTTGCGGCCCCGGCTAGCGGGGAACGCGGCGCAGACGGGCACCTGAACATTCTCTACTGGCAGGCGCCTTCGCTGCTGAACCCCTATCTTACCGGCGGCACCAAGGATCAGGAGGCGGCCTCGCTGGTGATCGAATCTCTGGCCCGCTACGACAGCACCGGTACGCTGGCGGCCTTCCTCGCAGATGGCATCCCGACGGTTGAAAACGGCGGTGTCTCGGCAGATCTCACCTCAATCACCTGGAAGCTGAAGCCGGGGCTGAAATGGTCCGACGGCTCCGACGTGACCTCGGCTGACGTGAAATTCACCGCCGACTACTGCATGCACCCCGAAGGCGGCTGTGCCTCGCTGCAGCGCTTCGAGAATGTCGACAGCATCGAAATCCCGGATGCGCTGACCATCACCGTGAATTTCGATTCCCCGAAGCCCAACCCCTATGGACCCTTTGTCGGCTCTGAATCGCCAATCATCCAGATGGCGCAGTTCAAGGATTGCACTGGTGCCGCCGCCCCGACCTGCGCCGAGGCCAACTTCGCCCCGATCGGCACCGGCCCCTTCAAGGTGGACGAGTTCCGCCCCAATGATGTGATCTCCTTCTCGGCCAACGAGCAATACCGCGACCCGGCCAAGCCCGCCTTTGGCACCGTAACCTTCAAAGGCGGCGGCGACGCAAAATCCGCGGCCCGCGCGGTGCTGGAAACCGGCGAGTTTGACTACGCCTGGAACCTGCAGCTGGCCCCCGATGTGCTGGACGCCATGAAGGGGGCGGGCAAGGGCCAGATCGTAGCCGCCTTCTCCAACTCGGTAGAACGGCTTGAGCTGAACATGACCGATCCCTCGCCCGACCTGCCCGAGGGCGAGCGCTCCACCATTGCGCACGCGCATCCGGCCTTCAGTGACATGGCCGTGCGCCAGGCGCTGTCGATGGCCATCGACCGCGTCCTTCTGGCCGAGATCGGCTATGGCCCGGCGGGCCGTGCGACCTGCAACCTGGTCCCCGCTCCGGCGCTTTATGCCTCGGACAATACCACTTGCATGGTTCAGGACGTGGCTGGTGCCAACAAGATGCTCGATGATGCCGGCTGGGCCAAAGCTGCCGACGGGGTGCGCGAAAAAGACGGCGTGCGCCTGTCGCTGCTGTTTGCCACCTCGACCAATGCCGTGCGTCAGGACTACCAGGCGC
Source organism: uncultured Paracoccaceae bacterium (assembly GCA_913054485.1). Taxonomy (GTDB): domain Bacteria; phylum Pseudomonadota; class Alphaproteobacteria; order Rhodobacterales; family Rhodobacteraceae; genus FREY01. The sequence goes on along the minus strand of CAJXHQ010000448.1, from coordinate 1,305 downwards.
TGATCAAATCCTGGTGGCAGGAAATCGGTGTCGAGACCGAGCTGCGCAATGTCGCCGGGTCGGTCTTCTTCGGCGGCGATCCGGGCTCACCCGACACGGTGCAGAAGTTCTATGCCGATGTGACCATGTACACCAACAGCTACCCTGGCACCGATCCGGAAGCCTATCTGGCAGCACGGCTCTGCGGCAAAGAGCCGAAGCCCGATACCCAGTGGAACGGGTCCAACATCAACCGCTATTGCGATCCGGCCTATGACGCGCTGGTCGCTGAACTGGCCTCCACCGGCGAATTGTCCAAGCGCGGCGAGATCAGCAAGCGGCTGAACGAGATGCTGACCAAAGACAGCCTGGCGCTAATGCCGCTGGTCGACCGGGGATTCGTTTCCGCGCATTCCAACACTCTGGGCGGTGTGGTGCTGAACCCCTGGGACACGGAAATCTGGAACATTGCCGACTGGCACCGGATCAAATGACCTGAAAGCGCCGGCCCGGGCAAAGGCTGCCCGGGCCGATTAATTGAACATTTATTCATCAGCAGACGTAACGTCTTACGCGACTTAGCGAAAAATCTGTCACGATTTCCGGACGCCGCCCTTGCATTTTTTTGAAACTCTGTTTTCGATAACGGCAGTGACCTGATGGGGAGTCCGCGACCGGCCAGAGCTGACAAAGATCAGTTAACCGTTTGCTTTCAAAGCGTTACCGGAAAATCCGGGCGCTCTCTTCCTGTTTGGCGCAAATAACAACCGGGGCTCAAGATGCCCGGGCGAAATAGCACAAACCGTGCTTCATAAACGGAGGAGTAATCCTATGAAATTGAAGTCCATCCTGATGGGCGCAATCGCCTCTACGGCTTTTGCCCCTGCCGCCTTTGCAGAGCGCGGCGCGGACGGCCATGTCAGCATCATCTACTGGCAGGCCCCCTCGATCCTGAACCCCTATCTGTCGGGCGGCACCAAAGACATCGAATCGGCCTCGCTGGTGGTGGAGCCGCTGGGCCGCTACGACGAGACCGGCGCGCTGGTCCCCTTCCTGGCCGCGGAAATCCCGACGGTTGCCAATGGCGGCGTCAGCGAAGACCTGACCACGATCACCTGGAAACTGAAGGAAGGCCTGAAATGGTCTGACGGCTCGGCAGTGACCGCGGCAGACGTGAAATTCACCGCCGACTACTGCATGCATCCCGAAGGCGGCTGCGCGCAGCTGGCAAAGTTCGAAGGCGTCACCAGCGTCGAAGCGATGGACGACATGACCATCAAGGTCACCTTCGGTCAGCCGACCCCGAACCCCTATGGCCCCTTCATG
>CAJXHQ010000447.1 GCA_913054485.1 uncultured Paracoccaceae bacterium | reverse complement strand
AAACGCTCACTTTCTACGATGAGCTGGCGCAGTATATCGCAGCCGGTGAAGCCAAGATTGCCGATCTGGACGCCAAGGACATCCCCGCCAAGGAGGCCGAGGTTCAGGCCGCGCCCGAAGGTGATCAGGTGATGCAGGCACAAGAGCTGCGCGACCTGCGCGCCGCCCGCGACGATCTGGAACGCCGGGTGCATGACCTGAAGCTCACCCGCCAGGTGACCATGCAGTCCCTGCCCTCGATCCGGCTGGTGCAGGAGAACGACAAATCGCTGGTGACCAAGATCAACTCCACGCTCGTGAACACCGTGCCGCTCTGGGAGACCCAGCTGGCCCAGGCGGTGACCATTCAGCGCTCGGCCGAAGCGGCGCGCGCAGTGCGCGACGCCAATGACCTGACAAACGAGCTGCTCACCGCCAATGCCGCCAACCTGCGCGACAGCAACAAGATCATCCGCGAAGAGATGGAGCGCGGTGTCTTTGACATCGAAGCGGTGAAACAGGCCAATGCGGATCTGATCGGCACCATCCAGGACAGCCTGATGATTGCCGATGAAGGCAAGGCAAAACGTGCCGCCGCGGAAGCAGAGCTGAAGAAAATGGAGGCCGAACTGCGCGACACGCTTGCAGCGGCCAAGGCGCGGCGCGATGGTACAGGCGACAATGCCGGGACCGCAGTGCCCGGCTGAACGGGCAGCAGTCAGGCGGGGCAAGGTTCTATGCGGCGGATTACACGTGTTTCTTTGGCGGCCGGCCTTCTGGCCCTGGCCGCCTGCGGTATGAGCACTCCGCGCCTGTCCCTGATCCCGCCCGAGCGGCCCGAAAACCTGGCCCCGCCGCCGCCCTCGGCCGCCAGCCAGCAGCTGGCGGTCTATTACGCGGGGCTGCAGCGCGACCTTCTGGCCCGCGGACTGCTGCGCACCGACGGCGGCGGACCGGAATCCCGCTATGACGCCGAGGATCTGGCGCGGAATTTCGAGGCAATAGCCTTCTACCAGGAATACGGCAACGCCGGCATTTCCTCTGCCCCCGGCAATGCCGGCGTGCTGACCCGCTGGGAAGACCCGGTCCGCCTGCATGCGGTTTTCGGCCCTTCCGTATCCGAGGCCGCACGCAGCACCGATGCCGCGGCACTGGACGGATTTGCGGCCCGCCTCTCGCGCCTCACCGGCCATGCCGTCAGCACGGCCGGGGCAAGGCGGAGCAACTTCACGGTGATCTTTGCCGGGCTGGATGACGCCGGTTTTGTCAGCGACGAGGTCCGCAAGGCCATCCCCCAGATCAGCAGCGCCAACCTGCAGCTCTTCATGAACCCGCCGCGCAGCTATTACTGCATGGTGCTGGCAGCCTCGGACCCGGACAACCCGGTGACGTATAACCGCGCCGTTGCCCTGATCCGCGCCGAACACCCCACACTGGTGCGCGAAAGCTGCATCCACGAAGAAGTGGCCCAGGGCCTCGGCCTCAGCAATGACAGCCCGCGCGCGCGCCCCTCGATCTTCAACGATGACGATGAATTCGCGCTGCTCACCAGCCATGACGAAAAGCTCCTGACGATGCTCTATGACCCGCGGCTCTCGCCCGGCATGGGCGCCGCCCAGGCCCGCCCGGTCACCCGTATCATTGCCCGCGAGCTGATGGGCCAAGAGCTGTAAACCTCACGCGTACCCCTCCACGAAAGGACCATAGACATGGGCATTTTCGACTTTCTTTCCGGCCAGTTCATCGATGTCATCCATTGGGTGGACGACAGCCGCGACACCATGGTCTGGCGGTTCGAGCGCGAGGGGCACGAGATCAAATACGGCGCCAAGCTGACGGTGCGCGAGGGCCAGTCGGCGGTCTTTGTCCACGAGGGCCAGCTGGCTGATGTTTTCACCCCCGGCCTCTATATGCTTGAGACCAACAACATGCCGGTGATGACCACGCTGCAGCATTGGGACCACGGGTTCAGATCACCCTTCAAATCCGAGATCTACTTCGTCAACACCACCCGCTTCAACAACCTGAAGTGGGGGACTAAAAATCCGATCATGCTGCGCGACCCGGAGTTTGGCCCGACCCGTATCCGCGCCTATGGCACCTACACCGTGCGCGTGAAAGAGCCCGCCCGTTTTCTGGTGGAAATCGTCGGCACCGACGGCGAGTTTACCATGGACGAGATCTCCTATCAGATCCGCAACATCATCGTGCAGGAGTTCAGCCGTGTGATCGCCGGCTCTGGCATCCCGGTGCTGGACATGGCGGCCAATACCGCCGATCTGGGCAAGCTGATCGCCGCAGAGGTCTCGCCCGTTCTGGACGGCTACGGGCTGGAAATGCCCGAGTTCTACATCGAAAACATCTCCCTGCCCCCTGCCGTGGAAGCAGCACTGGACAAGCGGACGTCGATGGGTCTGGCAGGCGACCTGGGCAAGTTCACCCAGTATTCCGCCGCGGAAGCCATGACCGCCGCGGCCCAGAACCCGGCCGGCGGCGGCATGGCCGCAGGGCTTGGCGCGGGCATGGGCATGGCGATGGCGCAATCCATGGCAGCGGGTCAGCCCGCAGGTCCCTGGGGCAGCCGCCCCGCCCCCGCTGCACCGCAGCCGGCAGCGCCCGTGGCACCGCCGCCCCCGCCGCCGGTGGAGCACGTCTGGCATATCGCGGAGGACGGGGTCACCTCCGGCCCCTTCTCAAAGGCACGGATGGGCCGCATGGCCGCTGAAGGCGGTTTGAAACGGGAGACCCATGTCTGGACCCCAGGCCAGGACGGCTGGATGCGCGCCGAAGACGTGGCCGAGCTGGCCCAGCTCTTCACCATCCTGCCGCCGCCCCCGCCGCCTCCGGCGGCCGGCTGACCCGCCGCCGCTTTGCCGCCGCACCGCGCCCCGCCCCTCCTTTCCAGCAGAGTTCCGGATCCGCCGCCTTGACCCAAGCTCCGCCGCCGCCGCCCCCGGCCAGCGCCCCCGAAGAAACCCACCGTTTTCCCTGCGTCCAATGCGGCGCGGATTGCCGCTTCGATCCCGCTGCCGGCAGGCTCACCTGCGGCCATTGCGGCCACAGTGAGCAGATCTCAACCGGCCCGTGGAAAAAGGGGGCCCTGCGGGAGCTGGATTTCGAGGCCGCCCTGTCAGAAGCCCTGCCCGCAGCGGAAATGGAGGTCACCCGCGTGACCGCCTGCACCAATTGTGCGGCCCGGGTGGAGTTCGATCCGCAAGCCCACGCCGCCGAATGCCCCTTCTGCGCCACGCCGGTGGTGGCTGACACCGGCACGAACCGGCACATCAAACCCAAGGGGGTGCTGCCTTTCGCCATCGAGGAGCGCGGCGCGCATAAGGCAATGACAGACTGGCTGGGCCGGTTGTGGTTCGCCCCGAACGGTCTCAAGGACTATGCCCGCAAGGGGCGCAAAATGCAGGGCATCTATGTGCCCTACTGGACTTTTGATGCGCAGACCCGCTCCAGCTACACCGGCCAGCGCGGCACCGTCTACTACGCGACCGAAACACGTACAGTGAACGGCAAAAGCGAGACCCGCCAGGTCGCCAAGGTGCGCTGGACGCCGGTGTCGGGCCGGGTGGCGCGTTTCTTCGACGACGTGCTGGTGCTGGCCTCGCGCAGCCTGCCAAGGCGCAACACCGAAGGGCTGGAG
>CAJXHQ010000446.1 GCA_913054485.1 uncultured Paracoccaceae bacterium | reverse complement strand
GGGTTTCGCCGGATAAGAAGGGACCGTAGACCAGCACCGCCCGGGGGCTGAGGTCCGGATCCTGCTCATAGGCTGAGAGCACCAGGTCAACCATCGCCGCGCCGTCGCCGCCGCCACCCGGGGTGATCAGCACATAGGGCTGTTCGGGCGGCTCGCCGACCTCGCCGAGGTCGCGGCGCAGGTAGCCGGTCCAATGCATCCGGGCCTGTGCCGCAGCGCTGAGCGGCAGACCTGCGGCAGGATCATAGATCGAGCGGGTGCCATAGACCCAGATCTCGTCATAGAAGGCCTCGGTGGCCTCCACCGCGCCCTTGCGCTCCCATTCGGCGGCCAGCACCTCGGGTTCGTCCAGCACGTCGCGCAGGCCCAGCACCAGCTTGGCGCGGCCATTGGATTTCAGCAGTTCCAGCGTCGGCATCAGTTCACCGCGGAAGCCGTTGGGCTCCTTGTCGACGATCAGGATATCGGGGTCGTATTGCTCAGCAGTGGACCGGATGAGGCCTGCGCGCAGATCCGTGGTCTCGTCGATCGACATGCCCATGGTGCGCGAGGCGTAGGAGCCGTCTGATTTCTTGATGACACCGGGCAGGCGCACATGGTCCACGCGGGACGGAAAGGCAAAGCGCCCGGCCACCGGAGAGCCGGTCAGGATCAGCGCCGAGGCGTCGGGAATGGCTCCGGTGATGGCACCGGCCAGCGCCCGCGAACGGCGCAGGTGGCCCAGCCCGAACGTGTCGTGGCTGTAGAGCATCACCCGTGGTGCGCGTGGCACCGGAGAGCTGGACTTGGCTTCGGCTGTCATCAAGCGGTCAGAACTCAACAAATTTCATACGTAGCAGCGACCAAATCCTCTTCACCGGCTTGGCGCAAGGGCCAATTGCCCGCATGGGGCAGCAAAGAGAAGCAGGGACACAGCTTTGCAAAGCCGGATAGCCTGAAGGGGCCGGCCGGGCAAGCTGCAACCGCGCGGCAGATTGACTGCACCCTGCCAAATGGCGGCCCGGAAAGGCCTGTTCAAGGTGAGCTGTGTCACTTTTGCATCACGCGGGATTGAGGCGCGCAATTGTGCAGCGGCGTGTGCGGCCTCTGCAGCGGCAGTGTTTGCACGCGCCTGCCGCCTCCGTTAGGCTCCGTGAAAATTTTCCAGCAAGGATAACTGCCCCATGGTGCACGCCTTTTTCCGGTACTGCCTGGTTGCCCTCACCGCCCTGACACTGACCCTTCCGCTGCAGGCGCAGGAGGCCGCCGTGGACACCGATGCGCTGGCTCAGGCCATCGAACAGGCCGCGGAAAGCGGCGTTGGCGTGGTGATCATCGACGGCAGCGGCCGGCCCATCAGCGAGGCCGCTGAAACCGAGGCGGCAGAAACCGAAGAGGACCCGATGGAGGGCGCTTCGCGGATGATGCGCGGGCAGATGAAGGCGGCGGAGTTCCGGCAGTCGCTGGCCAGCCGCCTGGAGGCGCTGCCCTATTCAATCTTCGAGGTTCAGTACATCCTCGGGCAGACCAGCCCGGACGGCTCCATCATGACCTACGTCAAGCTGCTGGCCTTGAGCGTTGTGCTGCTGATGATCGGACGCTGGGCCTCGATTGAACTCTACGGCAAACGGGTGGCAATCAAATACGTGGTGTCCCGCGTCAAGAAGCACCCGGAGGGCTACCGTGACAAGATGCCCTTCCTGGTTTTCCGCTTCTTCATGGGCGTGATCGGCGCTGTGTTTGCCATGATTTTTGCCATGATCCTCGGGGCAATCTTCGGCGAGATGCTCGTTGGGCACGGCGAAGATTCCTCGATCCAGTTTACCCTGGTGGCGATCTACGCGGCCTATTTCCTGTCGCGCACCGTCTCCGACCTGTGGCGCATGGTGCTGTCGCCCTTCCTGAGCCAGTACCGCATTCCGCGATTCTCAGACCGCGATGCAAAGCGGCTTTATTACTGGGCTTCGGCGCTGGCGACCTATGACATTGTTGCGGTGATGTTTGCCACCTGGGTCGGGGATTTCGGGCTCAACTACAATGTCTATGCGCTGGTCTACGGGCTGACGGCGCTGGTGGCGCTGGCGGGCAACCTGCTGCTGGTCCTGTTCAACGGGCGTGCCATTTCCAACGCGATCCGCAACGGCAAGCCGGCGCAGGACTGCGTCGTGATGGTGCGGGTCCTCAGCTACGCCTGGGCGCCTGCCATGATTGTCTACATGATCTTCGGCTGGCTCAAGCTGGCCTTCGACCTGGTGCTGGAGCGCGATATCTCCATCCCGCTGATGGCGGGAACCTATATGGTGCTGACCTCGATCCTGGTGGTCTACGGCGTCATCAACTACCTGATCGAGCGCTACTTCGACCGCTCGCGCCAGATTCAGAAGATGAACGAAGAGGCCGTGGAGGCCGCCCAGTCGGATGAGGCCGTGGCCCAGGAGCTGATGCAGCAGGTAGCGGCAAACCAGCACCCGATTGCCGCTTACGAGGATCTCGCCCGCCGCGTGGCCGGCATCCTGGCCTTTGTCTCCGGCGCCTATGCGCTGCTCGTGGTCTGGAACCCGGACGCGGCCTGGCTGCACAGCACCGCGGCGAACCGTGCGTTCGACGTTACGGTGATCCTGTTCATCGGCTTCATCGTCTACCACCTGTTCCGGATCTGGATCGACAGCAAGATCGAAGAAGAAACCGGCGGCATCGCCGAGCCCGCACCGGGCGACGAGGGCGGCGGCACCGGCGCGTCGCGGCTTGCCACCCTGCTGCCGCTGTTCCGCGGCGGGATTCTGGCGGTGGTTGTGGTCTCCATTGCCCTCATCGTGCTGATGGAGCTGGGCGTCAATGTCAGCCCGCTGTTTGCCGGTGCCGGTGTGGTCGGCCTGGCAGTGGGCTTCGGCTCGCAGACCCTGGTGCGCGACATTTTCTCGGGCGCTTTCTACCTGGTGGATGACGCCTTCCGCAAAGGCGAATACATCGACATCGGCGACGTGAAAGGCACGGTGGAGAAGATTTCCGTGCGCTCCTTCCAGCTGCGCCACCACCTCGGCGCGCTGCACACCATCCCGTTTGGCGAGATCAAGGTGCTGTCGAACTACTCGCGCGACTGGGTGATGATGAAGCTGCCGCTGCGGGTCACCTATGACACTGATGTGGACAAGGTGCGCAAGCTGATCAAGAAACTGGGCCAGCAGATGCTGAGCGATCCGGAGATCGGCGAGAATTTCATCCAGCCGCTGAAGTCGCAGGGCGTGATCGAGATGCAGGATTCGGCAATGATCATCCGGGTGAAGTTCATGACCAAACCGGGTGACCAGTGGACCGTGCGCAAGAAGGTCTTCCAGGAGATCCGCACTCTTTTTGATCGTGAAGGCATCAAGTTTGCCCACCGCGAGGTCACTGTGCGCCTGGCAGAAGACCAGACGGAAAATATGACCCCGAAACAGAAAGACGCCGCCGTCGGCGCGGTGCAGGCCGCCATCGACGATGATCTTCTGGATGTGAACGCGCCCGAAAGCGGCGACGACCGCTAAACGGACGCGGGCGCTCCCGCCCCCTCAAGCGCCCCTGACGGGCCGCCTTCGGCGTTGGGCCGCGCGCCACTGGCGCGGCGCAAGGGGCGCTGCCCCTCCGGGCCTGCGGCCCGTTCACCCCGGAGTATTTGTGCAAAGGT
>CAJXHQ010000445.1 GCA_913054485.1 uncultured Paracoccaceae bacterium | reverse complement strand
CAGCGCCCCCTTCTGCGTGGAGCCCGGTTTTTGAGCTGTGCGGCAGAACACAGCCAGTTGCGCCATGCCGGGGAATTGCGCGTCAAAACGCGGCGCGTTAGGTGTTGGAAAAGCGCAATAACAAACGAGTGTTCCATGGTCCGCCCCCGCGTCGGTATTATCGGCAATTCCTACCTGATCAATGATCAGTACCCGGCCCATGCGGGCGGCACGATGAATTCCGAAGCTGTTGCTGAAGTGGCGGGCTGCATGCCGCTGCTGATCCCCTCCGATCCGCGCTTCCTGTCGGTTGAGGAACTGCTGGAGACCTTCGACGGCTTCCTGCTCACTGGCGGGCGGCCCAATGTGCACCCCAATGAATACGGCGAGGACCCGACCGAAGCGCATGGGGCTTTTGACCGGGCGCGTGATGCTATTGCGCTGCCTTTGGTGCAGGCTTGCGTTGACCGCGGCCAGCCTTTCCTGGGGATCTGCCGGGGCTTTCAGGAGGTGAATGTCGCCATGGGCGGCACGCTCTACCCTGAAATCCGCGATCTGCCGGGGCGGATGAACCACCGGATGCCGCCGGACGGCACGATGGAAGAGAAATTCGCCCTGCGCCATTCGGTGGCCTTCACCGAAGGCGGCCCGTTCCATCGGATGATGGGCGCGCCGGAGGTGATGACCAATACGCTGCACGGCCAGGGGATCAAGCAGCCTGGCACCCGCGTGGTGATCGATGGCCATGCGCCGGATGGCACGCCGGAAGCGATCTATATCGAGGATGCGCCGGGCTTCACCTTCTCGGTGCAGTGGCACCCGGAGTGGGATGCGGCCAATGACCCGGTCTCACGGCCGCTGTTCACGGCTTTCGGTGATGCGGTGCGCGCCTGGGCGGCGGGGGAGCGCCCCGCGGGCCTCAGGAAGACCGGCTGAGAGCTGCTGCCGCAGGCGGCGGCGCGCCCGCCCCCGCGTAGGAGGGCGGGCGCCGTTGCGTCAGCTGAACAGGTTGAAATCCTTGCTCAGCGGCAGGCGCCTGGGACGCTGGCCGGTGAGGTCGAAGATCGCGTTGGCAAGTGCGGGTGCCGCAGGTGGCGTGCCGGGTTCGCCGGCACCGCTGATGTGCTCCTGCACTTCCAGAACCTGCACCTGCACCGCGGGCATCGTGTGCATGCGGATGCCGTCGTAATCCGGGAAGTTTGTCTGTTCAGCCGCGCCTTCAGCAAAGGTCACCTCGCCGAACATGGCCGCTGACAGGCCAAAGGCCAGGCCGCCGGACAGCTGCGCCTCAAGGTTGCCGGGGTCCAGTGCCACGCCCAGGTCGGCGGCGATCCAGGCCTTCTTCACCCGGATCATACCGTCCTCATCCGCCACTTCGATCACCTGTGCCACCGGCGTGCCGAAACTGTAGCTCATGGCAACGCCGCGGCCCGTGCCTGCGGGTGTCTGGCCGGTCCAGCCGGACATCTCCTTCACCGCGTCCAGCACCCTTGCCGCGGGCTCCCATTCCTGGCGGGCGAGGGAGAGGCGGAACTCCAGCGGATCGGTTCCGGCCGCATGGGCCATCTCGTCCAGGAAGCTTTCCATGAAGAAGCCGTTGAAAGATGCCCCGACCGAGCGCCAGGCCCCGACCGGCACCTGCAGGTCCGCAGCATGGCCGCGGATGCGGAAATTGGGGATGGCATAGGGCTGGTTGAAGGCGCCGTCCACCATGGTGATGTCGGGCCCTGCCGGGGCCATTCCCATCCAGCGCATCATCATCTGCGCCATCAGCGACTGGCTGGCGATCTGCCCGTCGAGCAGCACCGCCGTGCCGTCCTTCACCGCGCCGCGCATGCGGGCCATGGCGCCGGGGCGGTAGAAGTCATGGGTCATGTCTTCCTCGCGGCTCCAGGTCAGTTGCACCGGCGTGCCAGGCAGGGCCTGCGCCAGCTTGGCGGCCTGGACCGAGAAGTCCAGCTCGCCCCGGCGGCCGAAGGCACCCCCCATCAGCGTGGTGACAACCTCAACCTGTTCCGGTTCGATCCCCAGTGCCGTGGCGCAGTGGTCGCGGGTCAGCATCGGGCCCTGGTTGCCGCTCCAGAGGGTCAGCTTGCCGCCGTCAAGAAGCGCCGTGGCATTGAGCGGCTCCATGGCGGCATGGGCCAGATAGGGCACCTCGTATTCGGCCGTTACCTCTGTGGCGCCCTGGGGCAGGTTGGTGGTGTCGCCGTCATCGCGCATGGTAGAGTTCGGCTCGGTCTCAAAGGCGGCGCGGATCGCGGCACGGATGCCGTCATGGTTGTCCGGGATGGGGGCGGGGCCCCAGTCAGCTTCGACCATGTCTGCCGCCTGGATAGCAAGCCAGGTGTTGCTGGCAACAACCGCAAAGGCATTGCCGAGGTTCACGACCTGTTCAACGCCGGGCATCGCCAGCGCCTCGGCGGCGTCAAAGCCACGCAGGTCTCCGCCCAGATGCGGGTTTGCTTTGAGGGTGGCGAATTTCATGCCCGGCAGGCGGGTGTCGATGCCGAATTGCGCAGTTCCCGTGACCTTGCCTGCCATGTCGACGCGGGGCTGGGTCTTGCCCAGCAGGTTCCACTCAGACTTCGGGCGCAGGGGGGCGTTTACCGGCTCCAGACTGGCGGCCTCAGCGGCGAGATCGGTATAGGCGATCTCCACATTGCCCGGCGCGATCACCTTGCCTGCCTTGGTGGAGAGCTGGCCGGTCTTCACGCCGAGCCGGTTTGCGGCCGCCTGTTTCAGCGTCTCGCGGGCCGAGGCGCCGGCCGCGCGCATACGGGTGTAGCCGTCTTTCATCGAGGTGGAGCCGCCGGTCATCTGCATGTCCAGCAGCTTGCCCAGGGTGCCGAGCTGTTCACCCACCGCATGCATGAAGCCGGATTTGTCATAGCCCTTGGAGGGGATCACCTCGCTCATCAGAGCGCTGTTGTAATAGGCTTTGGCGGCGGGGCCGTGGACAACCTCCACCTGGTCCAGTGTCACGTCCAGTTCCTCGGCGATGAGGGCGGCCCAGGTGGTGTGCACGCCCTGGCCCATCTCGGCGCGGGGCGCGATCAGGGTGATCTTTTCACGGGAAATGGCCACGAAGGGGTTGAAGACAGCCTCGCCTGCGCCCGGCGTCAGCGGATTGGGGGCAGGGCGGCTGACATAATAGGCCCCGAAGGCGACGCCGCCCGCGATGGCGGCGGAGCCGATCAGGAAGCTGCGGCGGGCGATTTTTCCGACATTGGCCATGGCTCAGGCTCCCTTCATCTTGGCGGCGGCGGAGTGGATCGCGGCGCGAATGCGCGGGTAGGTGCCGCAGCGGCAGAGGTTGCCCTGCATTGCGTCATCGATGTCAGAATCCGAAGGCGTGGGGTTTTCAGCCAAGAGGCTTGCCGCCTGCATGATCTGGCCGGACTGGCAATAGCCGCATTGCGCCACCTGGTGTTCGGCCCAGGCCGCTTGCAGCAGGTTCATGGCATCGGGCGTGCCGAGCCCCTCGATGGTGGTCACCGGGCCGTCGACATCCTCCAGCGCCACCTGGCAGGAGCGCACCGCCTCGCCGTTGATATGCACGGTGCAGGCGCCGCAGGCAGCAACGCCGCAGCCGAACTTGGTGCCGGTGAGGCCGATTTCGTCTCGCAATGGCTTTGTTGCACAAAACGTTTGAATGTCGGATTTCCCCTTTCCCTTGACGGATT
>CAJXHQ010000444.1 GCA_913054485.1 uncultured Paracoccaceae bacterium | reverse complement strand
AAGCGGCGCACCGAGGCGATAGAGGCATGGCCGGTGCCGAAATCGTCGAGATCAATGCGGCAGCCCAGCTCCGCCAGTCCGGCGATATTGCGGGTGATCACATCATCGGGGCTGCTGGTCACCACGGTTTCAAGGATTTCCACGCAGAGGCGGCCCGGGTCGAGTTCGAACCGTTCCATCTCCCATTTGATGCGGTCGACGAGGCCGGGGTTGCGCAGCTCGTCCATGGCGAAGTTCACACCGACCCGCGGCACGTCAACGCCGGCGGCGTCCCATGCCTTCAGCGCAGTGAAGGCATGATAGAGCATCACCTGGCTCAGGCGTTCCGTCAGCCCGGCATCTTCCAGTGTCGGCAGGAAGGTGGCTGGCGGGATCATCCCATGAACCGGATGCAGCCAGCGGGCCAGTGCCTCAAAGCCGGTGACCTTTCCGGTGTCGGTGGAGATCTGCGGCTGGAACCAGGGTTGAATCTGACCGCTTTCCAGCGCGTTGACTGCTTCGTCCCGCAGGTCGCTGCGGGCCTTGGTGCGGCGATGGATGTCGGCGGAATAGGCGCGGATGCCGGAGGGGCCGTTGTGCTCGGCCTCGGTGAGGGCCGCATTGGCGGCATCCATCCAGTCAGCGGCGCTGTCGCCCGGCGCACGGCTGCGCAGGCAGAAACCGATCGAGCAGGAGACATAAACGGAGGCCCCGTCCAAAGAGATAGGCTCTTCAATCGCGGCCTGCAGCCGCCCGGCCATCTGCACGCAGAGTTCCAGATCCAGCTGCCGCACGGGGGTCAGGCAGACAGCAAAACGGCTGTCGCCGATCCGGGCCACGGTGTCGCTGTCGCGAAGCGTCGCCAGGATGCGTTCACCGCAGCGCTGAACCGCATTATCGCCGGCCGATTGCCCCTGCCGGTCCACAAGCTCGCGGAACTCATCAATTTCCACCACGATAATGGCAGAACGCAGCTCCGGGTTTTCCGTTTCGGTGAAGGTATCGGCGACGATCTGCTCAAAGCCCTCGCGCAGCATCATGCCGGTTACACTGTCGCGCGGCACCTGGCCGAAGGTCAGGCCGGAACCAAAACCGCCAACGGCGGCAAAAAGCACAGGCAGGCCAAGCGCGGCGATCAGCAGTGCCTGCTCTCCGCCGATCCAGAACATGGCCAAAGTCAGCGCGGGCAGAAACGCAAGAACCGGCGGGCCCAGAAGGACCGGCGCGATCTTCGATTTCAGGTGCCTCAGCCGGCTGAAGTCCGGTTTGTGCATTTTTTGGCCTCTCGTCTGCGGCGCATGACACGTCCCGTGCAGACTAAGTTCGCCAGTCTGACCGCGGAGTTAACGCAGAACCGGAATTCCATCCGAATTTGCGCCTTTTTTATTCGGATCAAGCGTCAAACCCGGAAAATCAAACAGTTTGGGGTCCAGCAAGTGTGAAGGCCGGGTGTTCATCAGTGCGCGGAACATCACCTGGCGGCGGCCTGGGCTGTTCGCCTCCCACTGGTCGAGAATCTGTTTTACCTGCTGGCGCTGCAGCCCGTCCTGGCTGCCGCAGAGATCGCAGGGGATGATCGGGTAGTTCATCGCCTTGGCAAACTTCTCGCAATCGGCCTCGGCCACATGGGCCAAGGGCCTGTAAACAAAGAGATCGCCTTCTTCGTTGACCAGTTTCGGCGGCATGGTTGCAAGCCGCCCGCCGTGGAACAGGTTCATGAAGAAGGTTTCCAGAATGTCATCCCGGTGGTGACCCAGCACCACTGCCGAGCAGCCTTCCTCGCGAGCGATTCGATAGAGGTTGCCGCGGCGCAGGCGCGAGCAGAGTGCACAATAGGTCCGCCCCTGCGGTACCTTGTCGACCACTACCGAATAGGTGTCCTGGTACTCTACCCGGTGCGGCACAGCCATTTTTTCCAGGAATTCCGGCAGCACGGTAGAGGGAAACCCGGGCTGGCCCTGGTCCAGATTGCAGGCCAGAAGGTCCACCGGCAGCAAGCCGCGCCACTTCAGCTCATAAAGAACCGCCAGCAAAGTGTAGCTGTCCTTGCCACCCGACAGGCAGACCAGCCAGCGCGCGCCGCGTTCGATCATGCCGTATTGCTCGATCGCTTCGCGGGTATAGCGCACGATGCGTTTGCGCAGCTTCTTGAATTCGGTTGTCGAGGGCGCGCCGGCAAAGAGCGGGTGGATATCGTCCAGATCATCATCAAGCATGGCGGCCCCCTAGCCTTTGAAGGGCGGTTTGCCAAGGAAAATCTGCCAAGGGAATAAGGGCTGCGCGGCGTGATGCCGCGCAGCTTTTGCTGTCAGCCCAGCCAGGGCGCGCGCTGCGAAGGCAGCGGTTCTCGGACCGGTGGCAGGCCGATGTCGCGCCGCAGATGGTTGCAGTTCAGCGGGTGGCGCTTCAGCCGCGCAGGCGGAGGCCGCCGCGTGGCGATCAGTGCACGCAAAAGCGCGGTGAGGGTCCGCCGGGTGCCGAATTCGGCGAGCAGGCGGGTGAGGGCAGTGTTGAGTTCCGCAAAAGGCGCGGAGGATTCCAAACGTGTCATTGGTGTCAGCCGGCTGGATAAGCCGGTCCCTGATTGGTTGATTTGAGTTGGGAAGGCCCGCAGGTCAGCGCGCAATGCGCCTGTGGTTTACGAGCCGGTATTCAGTGAGATCTGAAAGCGATCAGCCTTGACGGTTGCCGTGTGCAGCAGCGCGGAACGCAAAACCTGCAGACCAGCCGGAAGCGCGGGCAATCAGTACATACTGGGTCATGTTACGCCTCCTCCGGGTCAAGTGTTGATCGTGCAGAGGGCTTACCATGCGCGGCGGATTGCCGCTATGGCGGTTTTCCTTACCCCAGCGCCGCTGTGACCCGGCTGCAACGGCCCTGTCTCATCCAAACCGGCCGGGCGGCCGTATACCCTTCAAACTCTCGGAGGCGGATATGCGAAAACTGACAGCCCTAGCCTTGTTTGTTCTGGCCAGCTGCGGCCGGCCGGACCTGGCGGATGAAAAGCTCTCGGGCCGCGAGCTGAACCTGGAACAGTTTTTTCAGGGCCGCACCGTGGCGCACGGACAGTTCCAGGACCGGTTCGGCACCGTGCGGCGCCGGTTCCGGGTGGATATTGCGGGTGACTGGGATGGCGAGCGGCTGAAGCTGGTGGAAGATTTCACCTACTCCGACGGCGGAACCGAGCAGCGGATCTGGACGCTGGTGAAACAGGGTGAAAACCGCTGGCAGGGCACTGCCGCCGGCGTGCAAGGCACCGCCGAAGGGGAGGAGCGCGGTGATACGTTCAACTGGCGCTACACCATCGACCTGCCGGTTGAGGACGGTACCATGCGGGTCAGTTTCGATGACTGGATGTGGCTGCTGGAGGACGGGCGGCTGCTGAACAAGGCCTATATGAGCCGCTTTGGCGTGACGCTGGGCGAGGTCACGATCTTCTTCGAAAAACCCTGAGGCTCAGCCGTCCTTGCGGCTGTTGCAGCTGGGGCAATCGGCTTTGTCCGGAACCGGATCATATCCGTCGCCGCCCAGAGGGTGGCAGCGCCCGATCCGGCGGATGGTCAGCCAGGCGCCTTTTAACCCGCCGTGTATCTCCAGCGCTTCCAGCGCATAGGCCGAGCAGGTCGGCTGGTAACGGCAGTTGAAGCCAACCCAGGGACTGAAGATTAGCCGGTAGAAACGCACAGGCAGCGCAAGA
>CAJXHQ010000443.1 GCA_913054485.1 uncultured Paracoccaceae bacterium | reverse complement strand
AAACGCGGTGCCATGAAAGGCACAGGGGGTCTCGAACCGCGCATTTTCTCCGGCGAAAAACCCTTGCAGCTCTGCCGCGGCCTGCTCTGCGGGCGCAGTGCGCCCGATCCCGACGCCGCCGGGCTGTGCCTTTTGCAGTTTGGCCAGCTCGCGCGGCAGCGCCTTGCGGTCGGCAAATTCCAAGAGATGCAGCCGGTGCGGACAGGCCACTGCGATCATCGCGCCCAGCGGTGTCTCGATCCAATCGGCCTTCAGCAGTGCGTCCTTGCGGAAGGCGCCCGGCGCCATGCCCGCCAGCCTTGCAAAGGCCGCGCGGAAGGCGGCCGGCGAGCTGAACCCGGCATCAATCTGCGCCGCGATCACCGGTTCTCCCGCCTGCAAGGCACTGAATCCTTCCCGCAGCCGCCGCTGCCGGGCCATCTCAAGGAAGGTCATCGCGAACTGCCGTTTAAACGCCCGGCGCACGGTAGAGGGATCCAGCCCGAGGGCCTGCACATCTGCCTCGCTCCAGCGGCGGGCAGGCTCTGCATCCAGCGCCTCCAGAAGCTGCCGCACTGCCGGGTCGCCGCCGTCCGCCACCGCCATCGGCTGGCAGCGCTTGCAGGGCCGGTAGCCCGCTTCGATACACGCGCCCTGTGTCGCGTAGAAGCTGCAGTTTTCATACTTCGGCTTGCGCGCCGGGCAGGTCAGCCGGCAGAACACCCCGGTCGAGGACACCCCCACATAGGCGCGCCCCTCATAAGCCCCGTCCCGCGCCAGGAGCGCGGCATAGAGGGTTTCGGAATCAGGCAGATCAAACATCATGGCGGCAGAATCCCCAATGCCTGCCCCCCTGCCGCCGGAAATCGGGCGTCTATTTCAAAAGACAGGCCGCCCGCCCCGTATGATCAGGCGTCTCAGAGGCGCAGCTTGAAGGTCTTTTCGATCGCGCGCAGATTTTCCACCGAATCCGCCGGGTTCCGGACCACTTCCGCACCGGGGGTGCCAGAGGCCACAAAAAGCCCCGTCACCGCTTCATCGCAGGCCACGGTTTCAAACCCGGTGACCCTCAGCAGGTTCTCAAGCGTTGAACCGGTGTAATCCGCAACATGCGCAATATGGAAATACGACCGCAGGTCATGGCTGTAGCTGCCCTGCGACACCATATTCATCCCTGGCACCTCAATCAGCACATAGCCGTCGCTGCCTGCCGCCTCCCGCAGCTGCCGCATCAGCTCCCTGGGGTTAGGCACATGTTCCAGCACATGAGACAGCAGGAAGATCTTGCCGCCCTCCGGAAGGCGCGAAGGAAAGGCCGCAACCTCCGCCTCCAGACCGTGTTCGCTGCGGGCATATGCGACCGCAGCCGGATCCAGATCACATCCCTGCGCCGCTTTGAAATGCGGCCTCAGACTGTTGAGAATTCCGCCCGAAGAACAACCGACTTCGATTATCGTGAAGTCTTTCAGGTCCTTACCGTCCAGCGCATCTTTCAGAAACGCCAGGAACCGTTCGCCTTTTGCAGATTGCTCCGGCTCAAACCGAGCATAATCGACGTCCTGCGACTTGGTATAGAGTTTGCGGTAATGCTCCGCATAGAACGTGTTCAGGAACTCTTCGCTGAGGGCCGGGTAGGTCTGAACCAGCCCGCATGAATTGCACAGCTGTTTATTCAGATCAAACCCGTACCTGTCGCTTTGGGCAAGCAACGTGAAGTCCTCTTCACCGCACAGCACGCAGCCTTCTGCAACCAATTCCGTTTGCTGGTAAAGGCTGCGGACTTTCCGTATCTGCGCCCTCCGGCTGCTTGTCGCGCGGCGGAAGGCGGCGAACGCTTTGCCAAACCGGAAATGCTTCAAGGCTCGATCAGTCAACTCAATAACCCTTCTGCTGAATATGAGGCCTCCGCCGGAGCGCCTCACCGCCCGCAGGAATTCCCGGCAGGCAAGCAAGCCATCCCGATGCCGCCGGAGGCTTGGAAAAACTGGCCGTGCGCAGAACATATCCGCGCACGGCAGGGCAGGCCCTTACTCTTTCGGACCCAGCGCCGTCAGGCCGGTCAGGATGTCGATGGCATAGGCCAGCTGGTAATCCTCTTCGCGCAGCTCGGCGGCAGCTTCCGCCTTGGCGCGGTCTTCCTCGATCAGGCGGATCTCGTCCTCGCTCAGGCTGTCGTTGTTCAGGCTGCCGCGCAGGTCCGCCTCAGAGCGGGACCGGCGGGCCGCATCCTCCTCTTCCTCTTCCTCGCCGACCGGGCGGCGCGGCTGTTCGACCACGATATCAGGGCTGACGCCCAGAGACTGGATCGAACGGCCCGAGGGGGTGTAGTAGCGCGAGGTGGTCAGGCGCATCGCGCCTTCTCCGCGCAGCGGCATCACCGTCTGCACCGACCCCTTGCCGAAGCTCTTGGTGCCCACCACGATCGCACGGCGGTGATCCTGCAGCGCGCCGGCCACGATTTCAGACGCCGAGGCCGAGCCGCCATTGATCAGCACCACGATCGGCTTGCCTTCTGCCAGATCACCAGTGCTGGCGTTGAAGCGCTCGCCGTCCTGCGGGTCACGGCCGCGGGTCGAGACGATCTCGCCGCTTTCCAGGAAGGCGTCCGACACCTTGATGGCCTGGGTCAGCAGCCCGCCCGGGTTGTTGCGCAGGTCCAGCACGATGCCGTTGATATTATCGATGCCGCCGGCCGCTTCGATCTGCTTTTCCAGCCCGTCCTTCAGGTTCGGGTAGGTCTGATCGTTGAAGGTGGTCACCCGCAGCACCGCGGTGGATCCTTCGGTGCGCGCCCGCACGGCGGTCAGCTTGATGGTGTCGCGGATGATCGAGACATCAAAGGGCTCATCCTCGCCTTCACGCACCACGGTGATGATAATCTCGGACCCCACCGGGCCGCGCATCATCTCCACCGCTTCGTCCAGCGACAAGCCGAGGATGCTTTCACTGTCCACATGGGTGATGAAATCGCCGGCCTCGATGCCCGCCTCATCCGCCGGGGTGCCGTCGATCGGAGAGACAACTTTCACGAAGCCCTCTTCCTGGGTCACCTCGATGCCCAGGCCGCCGAACTCACCCCGGGTCTGGACGCGCATATCGGCGGCATCATCGGGTGAAAGATAGCTGGAATGCGGGTCCAGAGACGACAGCATGCCGCCGATGGCGGCCTCGATCAGCTCTTTCTCGTCTACTTCCTCGACATATTGCGCGCGGATGCGTTCGAAGATGTCACCGAACAGGTCAAGCTGCTCATAGACAGTGGTTTCACGCGCGCTTTCCTGCGCCAGCAGCGGCCCCGCCACATAGGTGGTGGCAAGGATACCCGCCAGGGTACCGCCCGCCGCAGCCATCAGAAATTTCCTCATATGCCTCTATCCATTCTCACCGTTATCCATCCCGGTCCGTGCGGAACCAGGTTTCAGGGTCTACCGGGCTGTTATCCGATCTGACCTCTATATAAAGCGTTTCCGACCGGTCCGTGCCAGCCCCTTCACCGCTAAGTGACAAAAAGGCCCCCGCTTGCGGGGTCTTGCCGCCCATCAAGCCCACGGGCGAGCCCGCAGGGATCACCTCGCCTGCGTCGCCATAGACCTCCGCAAGGCCCGAGAAGACAAACAGCAGGTCGGGCTGCGGCTCCAGAATCACCACGTTGCCAAGGTCCAGAAGCGGCCCCTTGTAGCGGATGGTCGCCGCCGTC
>CAJXHQ010000442.1 GCA_913054485.1 uncultured Paracoccaceae bacterium | reverse complement strand
AAGGAGAGCTCCCGATGACATGGTCCTTCCCGCTAGGCCGCCTTCTGGGGTCCGAAGTCCGGGTACATGTGACCTTCTTTCTGTTGCTGGCCTGGATCGGGGCCGCAACATACGCAGATCAGGGCTGGCCGGCAGCGGTGGAAAACACGCTGTTTGTACTGGCCCTTTTTGCATGTGTGGTCGCGCATGAGTTCGGCCATGCGCTGATGGCGCGCCGCTACGGTATCCGCACGCCGGATATCACGCTCCTGCCCATTGGCGGACTGGCGCGGCTGGAGCGGATGCCGGAAAAACCCGCGCAGGAGATCGCCGTGGCGCTGGCCGGCCCCGCCGTGAACGTGGTGATCTGGGCTGTGCTGGTCATATTTGGCGCGCGCACCAATCTGGCGGATCTGGCCCAGCTCGACAGCACCGGCCCCGGGTTTCTGGCCCGGCTGGCCATGATCAACCTGATGCTGGCGATTTTCAACATGATCCCCGCCTTTCCGATGGATGGCGGACGGGTGCTGCGCGCCGCGCTCTGCCTGGCCATGGACCGGGTAAAGGCGACCCGTGCTGCTGCGGCAGCGGGACAGTTGGTGGCGGTGCTCTTGGGCTATGCCGGGCTCGCCAGCGGCAACCCGATGCTTGTGCTGATCGCAGTTTTTGTCTTCATCGCCGCCAATGCCGAAAGCCAGGACGTGGCGATCCGCGCGGTGTCGCGCCGGATGCTGGCACGGGAGGCGATGATCACCTCTTTCGAGGCCCTGACCCCGGCGGACACGCTGGACACGGCCACCGCAGCTGTTATCCGCACCACGCAGCACGAATTCCCGGTACTGGACAGTGACGGCGTGCTGCAGGGGTTTGTCACCCGTGCGCGGCTGTTTGCGGCCATTGCGGGCGAGGAATCAAAACTGCTGCCAGTGGCCTCCATCATGGAAACCGCCGTCCCTGCCGTTCCGCTGACCACCGGGCTGGAAACAGTGCTGAACCGGCTGCACGAAGGTGCGCCCGCGGTGGCTGTCTGCACGCCCAAGGGGCAAATGGTCGGCTATATCACCGCCGAAAACATCGGCGAGCTGATGGTGATCAAGGGCCGCTAGCCTCCAAGGCCTTCTGCAAGGCCCTGGCCACCGCCCTAACGGTCGGCGAGCGCGTCTTCCAAAACGGAGAGGACCGCATCCTTCGGAACATCCGCGGTCACGAAGGCCTCGCCAATGCCGCGCGCCAGGATAAAGCGCAGCTGGCCGTCGACCACCTTCTTGTCCTGCCCCATCAGATCGACCAGCGCGGCGGCAGAGGGCAGATCGCCCTCGATATCCGCCAGATCCGTCTTCATGCCCATCGCCTTGATATGGGCACGCACCCGGCTCGGGTCTTCCTGCGGGCAAAGGCCAAGACGCGACGACAGCTCAAAGGCCAGCGCGCAGCCGATGGCGACGCCTTCACCGTGCAGCAGACGGCCGGAGTAACCGGTCGCGGCTTCCAGGGCGTGGCAGAAGGTATGACCGAGGTTCAAGAGCGCACGGTCGCCCTGTTCGGTCTCGTCACGCACTACGATATCGGCCTTCATCTGCACCGAATGGGCCACGGCCTGAACCCGTGTTGCCATATCACCCCCGGACAAGGCCGGGCCGTTCTGCTCCAGCCATTCGAAGAAAGAGGCATCGCCCAGCAGCCCGTATTTCACCACCTCGCCATAGCCGGCCAGAAAATCGCGCGCAGTCAGCGTGCCCAGCACCTCGGTGTCGGCCAGCACCAGCGAGGGCTGGTGAAAGGCTCCGATCAGGTTCTTGCCGTGCGGCGCGTTGATGCCGGTCTTGCCGCCCACCGAACTGTCAACCTGTGCCAGCAGAGAGGTCGGGATCTGCACGAAGCGTACCCCCCGGCGCAGCACCGCAGCAGCAAAACCCGCCAGGTCGCCGATCACGCCGCCGCCAAGCGCCACAACCACGTCGTTGCGCTCCACCTTCTGCGACAGCAGCCATTCCACGGCGCGTTCGAAATGCGGCCAGCTCTTGGTGGCCTCACCGGCAGGAAGGGCCAGCGCCTCCATCTCGATACCTTCGGAGGCAAGCCCGGCGCGCAGGCCCTCCAGATGCAGGGCGGCGACGTTTTCATCGGTCAGAACGGCGACCTTGCGGCGGCGCAGCAGCGGCGCAATCCGCGCGCCCGCCTGGGCCAAAAGGCCGGGGCCCACAATCACGTCATAGGCACGGTCGCCCAGCGGCACATGAACAGTCTTTTCCATCGTCCGGAAGTCCAGTCTCAGTTGAAGTCCACAACATCGGGGCGGGCGCGCAAGGCCTCCAGCACCCGGTCCACCATGCCCTCGATGCTCACCTGCCCGTCCGATTTCACAATCACATCGGCCTTGGCATAGAGCGGCACGCGCTTGTCATAAAGCCCTGCCAGGGTGGCGCGTGGATCGGCGGTGCGCAGCAGCGGCCGCGTGTCCTTGTGCTTCACCCGGTTCCACAGCACCTCAAGGTCGGCCTGCAGCCAAACGGCTACGCCCTTTTCGGCGATCACCGCGCGGTTCACATCCGCCAGGAAGGCGCCGCCACCGGTGGAGAGCACGCCGCGTTCCTCCTCCAGGAGGCGCGAGATTACTTGGGTTTCCTTGGCTCGGAAAAAAGGTTCGCCGTCACGCTCGAAAATCTCCGGGATGGACATATTGGCAGCGGCCTCGATCTCGTGGTCGCTGTCCAGGAAGGGCGCATCCAGACGCGCGGCCAATGCCCGGCCCACGGCGGTCTTGCCAGCCCCCATCATCCCCACCATCACTATGGTCTTCTTCAGCGGGCCGGGCGTCAATTCTGCCGCACAAGACCCGGAAATTCGCTCATTTTCGCTCATAGTCCAGTCAATGACGTGATATTGACGAAAAGGCCAGATATAACATTCGCAAAAGAGCAGAGGCACGGGCAGCGAGGCGACCATGGGACGCTTGATTAAATATCTGATTTATCTTCTGATTCTGGGCGGTGTCGCCCTGATCGCATACGCCTATGTTGGCGAATTTTTCGGCGCGGATTTCAGTGCTCCGGCAACGGAAACGCGCCAGCCGGTAACGTTGAATGCCGACTAAGCAGCTGATCGCGGCTCTGGCGGCAGTGCTGGCTCTGCCCGCCGCAGCCCAGGACGGCCAGCCCCTGTCAGCCATCGGCTGGCTGTCGGAACCGCCGCCGCCAAGCCGCATGCCAGGCACCGTGCTGCTGGAACCGCCGGTCAGCGACAGCGTGCTGGCACCCGACGTGGCGGTGACCCCGCTAGAGGCGCTTTTGCCGCCGATCGGCCTGGTCGGCCCCGAGGCCACCGGCCTGCCGGTGGACCTGTGGCGCGGCAGCCGGGCAGATGTTCTGGCCGGGCTGATCCGTGACGTGCCCGTGAAAGGCCACCCCGCGATGCAATCGCTGCTGTTCACCCTGCTCCTGTCGGAAACCCGCGCCCCGGCCGGGGCGCAGGCACAGGAGACCCTGCTGCTGGCGCGGCTTGCCCGGCTGATGGAGCTGGGCGCGCCCGATCCCGCACAGGCGCTGGCCCAGCAGGCCGGCCCGGCAGAAACACCGGACCGGTTTGCCAGCTGGTTCGATGCGACGCTGCTGACCGGGGACGAATCCCGCGCCTGCGCCGCCCTCACCGCGCGGCCCTACCTGTCTGCGGACTGTGCGCCGCAGGTCTACTGCGCCATGCA
>CAJXHQ010000441.1 GCA_913054485.1 uncultured Paracoccaceae bacterium | reverse complement strand
GCTCAGTTCTGCGCTTCGCGGATCAGGGCGGTAAGGCGGTAGAAGCCATGCGCCATCTTGGTGAAGGGCGTGAGCAGGAAGAAGGTGAGCACGGCGCCAAGGTGCAGGGCCAGGATCAGCGGCATCAGGGCGGTGGACCCGAGGGCATAGAGCGCCAGGCCGCTGAAACCCACGAAGCCGAGGAGCAGCACAAAGGCCATCTCGCCGCCCCAGGCGGAGGGATCGCCAAGAGACTTATCCGCCTTCAGCTTGAGCACCGCCATGCCGATGCAGCCCAGGGTCAGCAGAATGCCGCCCGGCACGCCCAGCAGTTTCGGCAGCGAGAAGAAGCCGTAGGGTGCGGACATCGCAAAGACATAGTGCAGAACCGTGGCCGAAGAGGTGGAGGCAAAGCACAGAAGGAAGCCGTACATCACCGCCTGGTGCACGTGTCGGCGGCCCTGGCTGAAGCGGTCCTCATCCTCGAAATTGCAGCCTTCGCCATGGCCGGCTGCAAGGTTTGTCATGCGGGCAGCGGATCCGAAGGCTTCGGTGATGTGGGAAAGGCTGATGCGCCCGCCGCCGACCGCTGTCCAGTAGCGCCGCAGGCTGACCGCAAGGCTGAGCAGCGGCAGCAGGAAGGCGGGGGCAAAGATCGCCACCATCAGGTTGTGCGAGAGCACCGCATAGTAACCGGTCCCGCCGCCTGCATTGCCGGCAAAGCGCGCGATGGCAAAGAGCAGGGCAAAGCCCAGCACTGCCGCGAGCGCAATCATGCCGCCGTTGCGGTGGAAGGCGCGTGCCGCGGGGGCAGGCCAGGCGTAGCTGTCCCAGCTGTCGTGGCGCACTTCGGCCAGGGCCGCGGGCAGGTTGAGGCCGAACTCATGCGGGTCGGTGTACTGGCAGGCGTAATAACAGCCGCGGCAGTTGTGGCAGAGATTGGCGAGCTGGGTAAGGTCGCCGTCAGAGAAGGCGCGCTCGCGGTGCAGGGCGGGAAAGACCGAGCAGAAGCCTTCACAGTAGCGGCAGGCGTTGCAGATCTCCGCCTGGCGGCGGGCTTCCTGGAGGAGTTCAGTTTGCATGAAGTGCGGCCTCCCGGCCTGCGATGCGTCCGAAGACAGTTCCGATGGTCATGCCGAAGCCGGCGAGGTAGCCTTGGCCCAGGATCGACCCGGCCATGGTTTCGCCCGCGGCCCAGAGGTTTTCGATCTTGCCATTGGCAGTGCTGCACTGGGCGTTGTCGTCCACTTTCAGCCCCAGATAGGTGAAGGTGACGCCGGTGCGCAGGCTATAGCCGTAGAAGGGCGCTTCGGTGATGGGGCGGGCCCAGTTGGTTTTGGGCGGGGTGAGGCCGCTGGTGGCGACGCCGTCCAGCTCGGTCGGGTGAAACTTGGACGTGTCACCGCAGGCGGCGTTGAATTCCGCCACGGTGGCGTTCAGTTCGTCTGCCGGGATCTCCATCATTTCTGCCAGTTCTTCCAGCGTGTCGGCTTTCAGCGGCGGGAAGACGGAGGGCATGAACAGCTCGATGGATTTGGCGTCGATGATCACATGGCCCACCTGATCGGGCTGGGCGGCGACAAGCCGGCCCCAGATCGCGTAGCGCTTGGGCCAGACGTCCTCTCCTTCGTCATAGAAGCGTTTGCCGTCTTTATTGACGACGATGGAGAAAGGCACGCAGTCCAGCCGGGTGACGATGCCGCCGTCGAATTTCGGCGCGCGGCCGTCGATGGCCACCGCGTGGCACTGGGTCGGGTCGCCGACTTGATCGACGCCCTGGTCCAGCAGGTCTGCCAGCACCACGCCGCGGTTGTAAGGCGTGCCGCGGATCAGGAAGTTTTGCGCCGCGGGCCCCCAGGCGCGGGTCAGCCAGTCGGTGTCGGCCTGAAAACCGCCCGAGGCCACAACCACCGCTTTTGGGAAGATCTGATGGTCCTTGCCCTCGTGGGTGTAGTCGACGCGGGTCACTTTCTGGCCTTCAAGCTCCAGATGGGTCACATGCGCCTCGTACAGAACATCGATGCCGAGTTTTTCCGCGGTGCGGTAGTAAGCATTCACCAGCGCCTTGCCGCCGCCCATGAAGAAGGCGTTGGTGCGGCCCAGCGACAGCGTGCCGGACAGGGCCTTCTGGAAGCGAACGCCGTGTTCTTCCATCCAGGGCAGGCATTCCTCGGAAGAGCGGATGGCGAGGCGGGCCAGATGCTCGTCCGTTTTGCCGCCGGTCACCTTCATCAGGTCGGCGACATATTCCTCTTCGCTGTAGCTGTCTGTGAGCGGCCCCAAAGGCGCGCGGTGCATGCAGCGGAAGTTGCGGGTGTGGCGGGAGTTGCCGCCGCGGTAGGGTTTGGGTGCGGTTTCGAGGATCAGCACGCGCGCGCCTGCCTCGGCTGCCGTCATGGCAGCGCAGAGCGCAGCATTGCCGCCGCCGATCACCGCGATATCGTATTGGCTGGTCATGAGTGTCCTTCCTGGCTGGGGCTGAGGTAGCAAGCGCAGTTTGATTTGACCAATGACGAGTTTTTTGAGATTGATGCGTTATGCGTATTAATTTTGATTTCAGCGATCTCGAAGTCTTTCTGGCGGTGAAGGACACCGGTTCTTTCCATTTGGCGGCCGAGCGGCTGAACCTGTCGCAGCCGGCGGTGTCGCGGCGCATCCGCAAGCTGGAGGAGGCGCTGGATTCGCCCCTTTTTGAGCGTACCACGCGGGCGGTGAAGCCCACTTTGGCTGCCAAGCGGCTGCAGGCACGGGCCGAGGCGATCCTGCAGGACGCGCAGGAGACGGCGCAGGCCATGCGGGATGACAGCGTCGCCTATGCCCACCAGCGCAATGCAGTGGTCACCGTGGCCTCGATCCCGACGGTGATCGCAGGGCTGTTCCCGGCGGCGCTGCGGACCTTCCGGGCAGCCGGGCAAAATGCGCGCCTGCGGGTTCTGGATTTTGCCGCCAATGAGGTGGCCGAGGCCGTTGCGCAGGGCGAGGCGGATTTTGGCATCTGTTCGATACCGGCGCTGGAGC
Organism: uncultured Paracoccaceae bacterium; assembly: GCA_913054485.1. Classification (GTDB taxonomy): domain Bacteria; phylum Pseudomonadota; class Alphaproteobacteria; order Rhodobacterales; family Rhodobacteraceae; genus FREY01. The sequence continues at coordinate 685 of CAJXHQ010000441.1, read as the reverse complement.
CGGGCACGGAGTTCGAGCCGCTGTTTGACGACCCGCTGGTGGCGGCCCTTGCGCGCGATCACGATCTGGCCGGGCGGGCATCGCTTACCTGGGCTGATCTGGCAAAGGACGCTTTGATCCTGCCGGGCCGGGGCACCGGCAACCGGCTGCTGATAGACGAGGCGCTGGCCCGGGCCCGCCTGCCGCTGGCCTGGACCTATGAGGTGCAGCGTACCGCCACGGCGCTGGAGCTGGCTGCGGGCGGCAGCGGTGTGGCGCTGCTGCCGCGCTCGGCCCTGGACGGGGCAGGGCCACGGGCAGCCTTCTGCCGGGTGACAGATCCCGAGGTGATGCGCCCCGTCGGCCTGCTGCGCCGCTCGGGCCAGAGCGATACGGCAGCGGCAGCGGCATTGATGCAGGCGCTGCGCGCCGCCGCGCCGGGCCGGGCGCCGGGCAGCAGCGGCTGATTTGCGGCGGGCCGCTGGCGTCGCGTCTGTGGAAAAGGGGAAACGCTTACCTTTCAGTGACTTATTGCGTGAATTGAAATTTTTCCGCTGAAAGGGCAAAAAACCGCAAAAGTCCGCTTGACGATACCTGCGACCTAGGAATATTACACCCCAACATTCAGCAGCGATGCTGGGTGGGCAGCGGGCGGTTGTAGCTCAGTTGGTTAGAGTACCGGCCTGTCACGCCGGGGGTCGCGGGT
>CAJXHQ010000440.1 GCA_913054485.1 uncultured Paracoccaceae bacterium | reverse complement strand
AAACCGCAAACGTTCCCATTCCGAGGTGAACGTCGCGGTGTGTTTACGGAGGGTCCCGGTGGTAAAAGTGCCCGGACCTTGAGCCACTACAGTCTGATATCGGCATTGCAGGACAGAATCCCGGCCAGCCGGATGGCCCGCGTATAGGAGGAGTCGCAGTTGTTGTCAACAGCACCCCCGGGGGCGCCTCGGCCAGCGCTTGCGGGGCGCCTGCAGGACCGCCATAGTGCCTGCAACCATTGGATTATCAGCCCGGGTGCAGCACATGCAAGTCATTGGCCTCTGCCGTTTTTCCTACCCCGCTATCGGCGGGTTCCAGGTCGCTCACGAAACCGTCGAAGACCGGATGCGCTACCTCTACCAGCCTGCCCGCATGGAAGAACGCCTCCGGCTGTTTGAAACCGTGGCGCTGCCGGGGTTGAAGAAGCAGACCGACGGGGATTTCACCTTTGCCATCGTGACGGGCACCAGCCTGCCCGCGCCCTACGCGGCACGGCTGCAAGCGCTGGTCGCGGATATGCCGCAGGCACGTATCGTCAGCGCAGAGCCGGGCAAGATGCGCGACGTCATGAAGCAAGTCTTCCGCGACGCCCGCCATGGCCCCAGGAAACCCGTGTTGCAGTTCCGGCATGATGACGATGACGCTGTCTCGGTTGATTTTGTCGAACGGCTGCGCCAGGCCGCAGAGGGGGCCCGTGGGCTGCTGGCCTCTGCGGGCAGCGTCGCGATTGACTACAGCCTTGGCTATACCGCCAGTTTCGGGCCCGAGGGGATCACCGCAGCTGAAACTTACCGGCCCTGGCTGGGCGTCGGCCTGGCAATGTACGCCGGTCCCGGCGTGGGCCGCAGCATCATGAACTTCGCCCATAATAAGATGCCCCGCCATATGCCCGCGCTTGCCTTCAGCGATGCGCCCATGTGGGTGCGGGGCCACAACCGCTACAACGATTCCCGTCAGGGCAAGACCGGCACCGATCCCGAGCTGCTGCCGCTGTCCCGCGATCAGGAACGCGAATTCGCCATGCGCTTTGCAATCGATGCGGATCAGGTGCGCGCGCGCTTTGCCGCGGCTGCAGAGGCCCCTTCGCGGTAGAGGGTGAACATCCCCGTCGCAACCACGATCAGCGCCCCCAGCATGGTCACCGGATCCGGCCAGTCCCCGAACAGCAGCCAGCCAAGCAGCAGTGCCCACAGCAGGCCGGAATAGCGGAAGGGTGAGATTACAGCGATCTCACCAGCCCGCATCGCCATCACTGAGAAGATGAACCCCGCGAAGATGAACACCGCGGCCCCGGTAAGGAGCGAAAGACCGGACATCTCTATCGGCGCCCATTCCACGCCCAGCGACAACACAGCCGCGGAGGCAAAAACCGCTACCATGGCGCTGAGAGCCACTACGATAGATGGGGTTTCCGGTGAGATTCTGCGGCTGATCAGATCGCGGGCTGTGACGCACAGCACCGCTGCCAGGGCAAAGGATGTGCCTTCGCTGAACCCCTCCGGACCAGGCCGGATGATCAGCAGCACCCCGGAAAAGCCAACCAGGATTGCCAGCATGCGCCGCCAGCCGATCGGCTCATGGAAGAACAGCGCCGCCCCCAGCGTCACCGTCAGCGGCAGCACTTGCAGGATGGCGGTGATATTGGCCAGCGGCATCACCATCAGCGCGGTGAGGAAGAAATAGGCAATGGCCAGCTCTGACAGGCTGCGCAGCCCGATCAGGGTCCAGTCGCGGCAGCCCAGATCCCAGCGCATCGTCCCCATGCAGCGCGCCAGCCCATAGATCAGAACACAGGCGATGGCCCCGCGCAGTGTCAACAGCTGAGCCAGGGGCATATCCGCCCCGATCATCTTCACCAGCGCGTCGTTAAAGGTGAAGGAGGCCATGCTGCCCATCATGAACAGGCTGCCGCGCTGGTTCGGGCTCATGGCTCAGATATTCCTCAGCTCGTCCATCGTCACACCAAAATGCCGCTTCAGGTTGCGCTGAAGGACCTTTTTCCGCCATGTCCGGGTTTGGCCCATTAAAGTCGGGTCAGACTTGTTATCGCCGTGGATGCTGCGCAGGAAATAGGGCGCAGAGATATCCGAGAATGTATTGAAATGCTGCGGGAACTTGCGGTGATTAAACCGGTAGGGGTTCATCGGGTGGCCCTTGGGGGCCACCAGGGAGGTGCCCACCGACAGAGGAGCACGTTCGCAGGTGTCAAATATCTCGGCCTCTTCCCCCCTGCCCTTCAGATAAAAGCCGCGGTTGTTCGCGAGGATGAAGGGTGTGTTCCCCCCCTGCATCGGAATCATGGTCTTCGCGATCGCCTTGGTACGGGTCACAAAGTCCATATCGACCGCATCATCGTCATCCAGCCGGAACCGGATGAAATGGGTCTCATCCTCCTCCGGCACCAGATTATATGCGCCCTTCAGCAACTGATAGTGCACATCCGGCGCTGCGACCATCAGACGGCTGTTTGACAACGGGCTCAGAAGGTCTTCAAGCCGCCACAGGCAGTCACGCGGCATCTGATCCGAGGTCAGCACGACAAATTGGAAGTCCTGATCGCTCTGCCGTGCCAGGGAAGGCAGGCACAGTTTCTCAAACAGGCGGAAGCGCAGCTCCATGCGGTCGGGTGAATACAGATGCGCCGCAGCATCCGCCTGATCCGGAAAGCGGCCGGCGTAATAATCCGGTGTCAGAACCGAAAACCGGATCACGCCGGTCATCTTTACCCTGATCTCCATAGCGTGCCTGTACTCTGTCAAATTCCACTCCCCTCAGAAACCACATCCTGAACGGGAATGGAACGGAAGGCGGCCCCCAAGGTAACCAAGCGGAAAAGAAAAAGCCCCCGCGTTTTGGAAACGCGGGGGCTTTCTTTTCAATTATGCCGGACAGATCAGTCGCGGCTTTCCGGAGTTTCGACCAGGATGTCAAAGTCATCCCCGCCGCCCATCACGTCTTCATCCATCACCGGAGCAGCCAGCGCGGCGGCCGCTTCGGCTTCCTCGCGGCGGGCTTCCAGAACCACGTTGTCGCGGGACTGGGCGATGGTGCGCACGGCCTGGGTCGCGCCGCCGGTGCCCGCCGGGATCAGGCGGCCAACGATGACGTTTTCCTTGAGGCCGACCAGCTTGTCCTTCTTGCCCTGCACCGAAGCCTCGGTGAGAACGCGGGTGGTCTCCTGGAAGGAGGCCGCCGAGATGAAGGAACGGGTCTGCAAGGACGCCTTGGTAATGCCGAGCAGGATCGGTTCGCCCTTGGCGGGACGGCCGCCTTTGGACTCTGCCTTTTCACAGGCCAGGTCAAACTCCTGCTTGTCGACGTGTTCGCCCTTCAGCAGCGTGGTATCACCGCTGTCCTGGATCTCCCACTTCTGCAGCATCTGGCGCACGATGACTTCGATGTGCTTGTCGTTGATCTTCACGCCCTGCAGCCGATAGACCTCCTGAACCTCATCGATCATGTAGTTCGCCAGCGCTTCGACACCCATGATGGACAGGATGTCATGCGGCGCCGGGTTGCCGTCCATGATGTAGTCGCCCTTCTGAACGAAGTCGCCCTCGACAACCGGGATGTGCTTGCCCTTGGGCACCATGTATTCCACGGGCTCCATGGTCTCGTCTGCCGGTTCGATCGAAATGCGGCGCTTGTTCTTGTAGTCGCGGCCGAAGCGCACGTAACCATC
>CAJXHQ010000439.1 GCA_913054485.1 uncultured Paracoccaceae bacterium | reverse complement strand
ATATGGGTTTCAGCCATGAAATAGCTGCCACCATTGGCAATATACTCGGCATCACAGCCAATCAGGATCATCAACCGATCAGTGGATTGCGCAAAGGCATCCAGATACCGACTTTCGGTCATGTGACCGTTATAGTCGGTCCAATCCAGCGGCACTGTGCGGTTCAGGGTCAGCACGGGCTGGGACAGATCCTCGATCTGGTCGATATGGTTCAGCAACCCGGCCTCACCCTCGCGCGCCTTATCCTGCGCATTCTGCAGTGCCCCGGCGCCCCAGTCATTTGCGCCCAGCGCCCGCATCATGCCAACAAGGTTATCGTCGCGAATACGCTCCAATTCGCGGATCGAATGCATGCCGGATTGTTCATCCGATTGGTCAGCAATCAGATCGACCAGTTCCTCGGTGAACTCGGGCACATCCATCAGCTTGGTCCAAGGCTCCGTCAGACAAGGGCCAAACTGCGCCATAAAATGCTTCATGCCCGCCTCGCCCCCGGCCACCCGATAGGTTTCAAACAACCCCATCTGCGCCCAGCGGATACCAAAGCCATATCGGATCGCATTGTCGATCTCTTCAGTGCTGGCGATGCCATCTTTGACCAGCCACAGCGCCTCGCGCCAAACTGCCTCAAGGAAACGATCCGCGATATGTGCGTCGATCTCCTTGCGCAGGTGCAGTGGGTACATGCCGATACTGGTGATAATCTCCTTGGCCTTGGCAATCACCTCGGGTGTATTGACCTCGGTCCCGACCAGTTCGATCAGCGGCAGCAGGTAAACCGGGTTAAATGGATGCGCCACAACGATCTGCGCCGCATTGTCAAAGCCCTCCTGCAGCTGCGAAGGCTTGTAACCCGATGTCGAGGAACCGATCACAGCCTCTGGAGCACAGTGCTGCTGCAACTCTCCATAGACCTTCTGTTTCAGATCCAACCGCTCGGGCACGCTTTCTTGCACCCAGTCAGCGCCCTCGACGGCCTCGGCTATGGACGCGTGAAACGTCAGGCTGCCTTCGGCTGGCAGCGCCACATTGCCCAGCCCGGGCAGGCTGCGGCGGGCATTGTCCAACACTTCGCTGATTTTACGCTCAGCCTCGGGGTCCGGGTCAAACACCCGCACATCCCAGCCATTAAGCAAGAACCGCGCGGCCCATCCACCGCCAATAACACCGCCGCCAATGATTGCTGCTGTTTTCATGATTTATTTCCCCCAGTTTTCGGGAAGCACGACTTCCGCACCTTCAATCGGCCATCCGTCAAGATCGTAGCCGACACAAAGGTCTGGATTTGCGATGGGATCCTCGCGGTATTCTTCCGCGAGGCCTTCACAAGTCCAATTCAATATCCATGCCGCATCATGAGTGTACGGCTCTTCCTCGATTGCCTCAGAAACTTGAGAGCAACCAATTGGAGCCAACAACATCAATGAAACACGGATGAACAATTTCACTTCGCCGCCGGCGCTCGCTTCACCAGCCCCAGTTTCTCCCGTACCGCATCCGGGCCAATCACACGTGCCCCCATATTCTCGATAATGGTGCCTGCGCGCTCGACCAGCTGCCAGTTCTCGGCCAACTCTCCCTTGCCCAGCCACAGGTTGTCCTCAAGCCCTACGCGCACATTGCCGCCCGCCAGAACCGAACCCGCAACATAGGCCATCTGATCACGTCCCAGTGAAAACGCCGACCAGGTCCAGTCGTCCGGCACATTATTGACCATAGCCATGAATGTGTTCAGATCGTTCGGCGCACCCCATGGCACCCCCATACACAGCTGCACCAGTGCCGGACCGTCCAGCACGCCCTCTTTCACCAGTTCTTTGGCAAACCAAAGATGCCCGGTGTCAAAGGCCTCGATCTCGGGCTTCACACCCAGATCGGTCATCATCTGGCCCATTGCGCGCAACATGCCCGGCGTGTTGGTCATCACGTAATCGGCTTCGGCAAAGTTCATCGTGCCGCAATCCAGCGTGCAGATCTCGGGCAAGCATTCGGCGATATGAGCCATGCGTTCAGTGGCGCCGACCATGTCCGTTCCAGCCACCACTGGCAGCGGGTTTTCAGTGTTGCCAAACACCATGTCGCCGCCCATGCCGGCAGTCAGGTTCAGCACCACATCCACCTCCGCATCGCGGATCCGGTCGGTGACTTCGCGGTAAAGCGCCAGATCGCGGCTCGGCGTGCCGGTCTCGGGGTCGCGCACATGGCAGTGCACGATGGCCGCCCCGGCCTTGGCCGCGGCAATCGCGCTGTCGGCGATTTGCTTCGGCGACCGCGGCACCTTGGGGCTGCGGTCCTGGGTGCCGCCGGAGCCGGTCACGGCACAGGTGATGAAGGCGTTTTTGTTCATGGTGAGAGGCATTTTGGTATTCCCCAAGATGTACAGGGATTTGCCCCGGGTTATCCCCAGACTCCTCCCCAGATTCTGATTTGCGCTGCTGGCAAGCTTGGCGCAGCCTTGGGGCAACAACTTTGCAAGATGCGAATCGAACTTGATGAAACCCGCAAAAAACATCCTCCAACCCGAGAACACGCCGTTGAAAACGGCCGTCCTGGTGCTGGACGAAACCAACACGCTGTCCTTTGCGGCCACCGTGGACCCGATGCGCGCCGCCAACCGGCTGGCCGGCCGGCACGCCTTTGACTGGGACTATGTGACCGCCACGGATGAACCGGCAATGCTGACCAGCGGCCTCACCGTGCCCGGCATCCCGCTGGCGCGGCTTGAAGGCTGCGACCTGCTGATCGTCGTGGCCGGCTTCCAGCTGGCGCGCCACGCCACCCCGGCGCTCCTGCGCGGGCTGCGCCGGATCGCAAGCTCGGGTGCCACCATTGCGGGCATCGACGGCGGCCCCTGGCTGCTGGCCGAGGCCGGGCTGCTGGACGGCCATGCCGCCACCACCCATTGGGAGGATCTGGACAACTTCGCCGCCCGCTTCCCCGGTGTCGAAGTGCAGCAGGACCGCTACGTAGTCTCCCAGAACCGGCTCACCTCCGGTGGTGCCACACCCGCAATCGAAATGATGCTGCACATCATCGGCGCCCGCCACACCGCCAGCTTTGCCAGCCGCGTTGCAGGCCTGTTTCTCTACGACGGGCCCGCCATGCCGCCGCGCCCGCAAAGCCGTCTTGGCGGCCACAAGCACAATGCGCTCACCGCCAAGGCCAATGCGCTGATGGAGGCCGCCCTGGACGAGCCGCTGCCGCTGGCACAGATTGCCGACTCCTTAGGCACCTCCGCGCGCAGCCTGCAGCAGCAGTTCCGCCTGCGTCTGAACACCACGCCGCAGGACCACTACCTGCAGCTGCGCCTGGCCGAAGCCCGCCGCCTGGTCACCGACACCGACTTGCCGCTGATGGAGGTGGCGCTCGCCACAGGCTTCACCTCCCAGTCCACCTTCGCCCGTGCCTTCCGCACTGCGCATGGCACCTCCGCACGCGAGCTGCGCCAGGACCAGCCGCGCCCGGCGACTCACTGAGGCCGGCCTCGCAACGCTGGTCCGTCATTCATTTGGCCAAAAAATATCCCGGGGGTGAATTGAGCCCCCGAGGGCTCAAGTGGGGGCGCTGCCCCCTGTCCGCTTGCGTTAAAAGGGCATCGGGTGGGCCTTGTGGGCCGCCGTAATCTCGTCCAGAACCTCCTGGCTCAACTCCAGCGCTACCGAACCAAGAATGCGGTCCATCTGATCATTATGCGTCGCGC
>CAJXHQ010000438.1 GCA_913054485.1 uncultured Paracoccaceae bacterium | reverse complement strand
AGGTCGGCAGCGTTTTGGCCAGGAACATCTTGCCCGAGGCAATCATATTGGCCCGCTGGTAGATCATCGTGATCACCCCGACGCCGCCCGGCCACCAGGGTTTCAGAACGTAAAGCAGCAGGCCGACCCCGACACCGGTGAACCAGGACAGCAGGATCATGCCAAAGGCCGCGGCCGGGTCTTCGATTTCCAGCGGTGTGAAGGCGAGGTGATAAATAAAGAGCACCAGCATCAGAGACAGCACCTGCACATAGAGCGAGCCGATGGCCGCCGACAGCAGAGCCACGATGGTGTTCATCGGCGCGTGCTGCATCATAGGGCTGGCAGGGCCTTCAGCCCCGGCGACGGCGCCCACCGCTTTGACATGGCAAAGGTAGAGGAAAATGCCCGACATCACATAGAGCAGGAAATCACCGCGTACCGCAGAGCCGCGCAGGCCCAGGATCGAGAACATGAAGTAGAAGACGGTTACAAAGATCACCACCTGCAGCACGTTCATCCAGAGCGCCATGAAAGCATTGTTGTGCTTGGCACGCACGCTGCGGGCAACAGAATGGTAGACAACCCCGCACATGGTGAGGAAGCCGGAAAGTTTCGATCGGGGCCGCCGGATTTCAATCATGCTCTGCTGCTGCTGTGTAACTGGCTCAACTTCGCACGGAATTCTTGCTGTTCCGTTGCCGGGCCATCATAAGGGGGCCGGTACAAAAATCAACGAAGCCGCTTCCGGAGAGACGCTCGTGACCTATGACAGCCTTATTCCCGTAATCCGCCGCCTGGCCATCGAGGCCGGAGAGAAGATCATGGAGATCTACAATTCGGATGATTTCGACGTCAAGGTGAAGTCGGATGACAGTCCGGTCACGGCGGCGGATGAGGCGGCGGATGCGCTGATCTCGGCCGGATTGCGGGCGGCGTTTCCCGATATGATGCTGGTCACCGAGGAACAGGCCGAGAGCCACAAGGCGAAGGGCGATACTTTCCTGATCGTCGATCCGCTGGATGGCACCAAGGAGTTCATCAACCGGCGCGGCGATTTCACCGTGAATATTGCGCTGGTGGAAGCGGGCGTGCCGACCCGCGGCGTGGTTTATGCCCCGGCGCGCGAGCGGATGTTCTTCACCCTGGCCGATGGCTCTTCGGTAGAAGAAGCCGGTCCCTTTGATGCGGCCGCCATGGGCGCGACCTCCCCGATCCGGGTGGCGGACAGCGACAATGCGGCGCTAATGGTGGTGGCGTCGAAATCGCACCGCGATCAGGCCACCGATGATTACATCGGCAAATACAATGTGAAGGACAGCAAGAGCGCGGGCTCTTCGCTGAAATTCTGCTTGGTGGCCACCGGCGAGGCGGACATCTACCCGCGCGTCGGCCGCACCATGGAGTGGGATACCGCCGCGGGTCACGCGGTGCTGCTGGGGGCCGGCGGCCAGGTTGTCCGCTTTGACGATCACACACCGCTCAAGTACGGCAAGGAGGGGTTTGCCAACCCCTTTTTCATCGCATTTGCCCCCGCGGTTGAGCTGAAGGAAGCCTGATGTCCGTTCTTGTTGTCATCCCCGCCCGCTATGCCTCGACCCGCTATCCGGGCAAGCCGCTTGTGCCGCTGAAAGGCGCCACCGGCGAGGCGCGCACGCTGATCGAACGCTCCTGGCTGGCTGCCCGCGCGGCCGAAGGCGTGGACCGGGTGGTCGTTGCCACCGATGACGATCGGATCAGAACCGCCTGCGAGGCTTTCGGAGCCGAAGTGGTGATGACCTCGGAGAACTGCGCCAATGGCACCGAACGCTGCGCCGAAGCCTTTGATGCGCTGGGCGGCGGCTATGATATTGTGGTGAACCTGCAGGGTGATGCGCCGCTGACGCCGCATTGGTTCGTGGAAGACCTGATCAAGGGGCTGGCGGGCGACCCGATGGCCGAGGTGGCAACGCCGGTGCTGCGCTGCGACGGGCGGGCGCTGAACGGCTTCCTGGATGACCGCAAGGCCGGCCGTGTGGGTGGCTCCACCGCGGTGTTCACCCAGAACTGCCACGCGCTTTATTTCTCCAAGGAAGTGGTGCCCTTCACCTCCAAGACCTATGCGGACAGCGATCAGACCCCGGTGTTTCACCATGTCGGCGTCTATGCTTACCGCCCGGCGGCGCTGGGCGCTTATCCGCGCTGGCAGGCGGGCCCGCTGGAAAGCCTGGAAGGGCTGGAGCAGCTCCGGTTCATGGAACACGGCCACACGGTCTTGTGTGTTGAAGTTGAAGCCCGCGGCCGCCAGTTCTGGGAGCTGAACAATCCGGAGGATAAGCCGCGGATCGAAGCGATGATGGCGGAGATGGGGCTGGAATAACACATCCCCGCCCCGGTCCCGGCCGCAGCGCCTAAAAAATTCCAGAATTTAATGCCATACTTTTTTGACGTTGGACAAATTCAGGTCAGATGCGAATAGATAAGGGGCGATACCGGGACACCGGTCGCATCCGCATCTGTCCGCGAAACAAGGAATAGAGATGCCCAAAAAAGTAACGAAAGCGGTTTTTCCTGTAGCGGGGCTTGGCACGCGGTTTCTTCCGGCCACGAAATCGGTTCCCAAAGAGATTATGACGCTGGTCGACCGCCCGCTGGTGCAATACGCGATCGATGAGGCCCGTGAAGCCGGCATCAAAGAGTTCATCTTTGTCACCTCGCGCGGCAAAGGCGCGCTGGAGGATTACTTCGACAACTCCCCGGTACTGGAGCAGGAGCTGCGCAAGAAGGGCAAGACGGAGCTGCTGGACACGCTGAAATCCACCAATATGGAAAGCGGTGCCATTGCCTATATCAGGCAGCACAAGGCGCTGGGCCTGGGCCATGCGGTCTGGTGCGCGCGGCGGCTGATCGGCAATGAGCCCTTCGCGGTTATGCTGCCGGATGATGTGATCGCCGCAGAGACCTCCTGCCTGAAGCAGATGGTCGAGGCCTACGAGGAAACCGGCGGCAATATGGTTGCGGCAATGGAAGTGCCGCCGGAGAAAGCCAGCGCTTACGGCGTGCTGGATCCCAAGAATGATATGGGATCGGTGGTGGAAGCAAAGGGCATGGTCGAAAAGCCGAAGCCTGAGGATGCGCCATCGAACCTGGCGGTGATCGGCCGTTATATCCTGGAGCCCTCCGTTCTGCGCAATCTGAACCAGATCAAGCAGGGTGCAGGTGGCGAGATCCAACTGACCGACGCCATTGCCGAGGACATCAACAAGGGTGTTCCGGTCTATGGCTACCGGTTCAAAGGCCAGCGCTATGACTGCGGATCGAAGGCAGGCTTCCTGCAGGCCACCGTGGCCTTTGCGCTGGAGCGGCCGGAGCTGCGCGATGAGCTGATGCAATACCTGCAGGAAGTGACCTCTGCCAGCAAAGCGGCGCAGTAAAAGGCTGGAATGCAGATGACGAATATCCTTGTGACGGGCGGCGCGGGCTATATCGGCTCGCACGCCTGCAAGGCGCTCAAGGCGGCGGGCTATACGCCGGTAACCTATGACAACCTGGTGACCGGCTGGCAGGAGGCGGTGAAATTCGGCCCCTTCGAGCACGGCGATCTGACCGACCGCGTGCGGCTGGATGAGGTCTTTGCCAAATATCAGCCTGCGGCGGTGATGCATTTCGCGGCGCTCAGCCAGGTCGGCGAGGCGATGGGGCAGCCCGGGAAATACTGGGCCAACAACGTCGGCGGATCTCT
>CAJXHQ010000437.1 GCA_913054485.1 uncultured Paracoccaceae bacterium | reverse complement strand
GCGTGCCGGCCGGGCGGACCAGGTAGTCTTCCATGGCCAGGTTTCCCTGCAGGAACTCCGCAGCGCCGCCGCCCGAATCCAGCTTCAGGGCAGTGGCAACACCAGGGGCGCGATAATTCATATCCATCAGAATGGTCCTGCTGCCGGGCACCCGCGCCAGGCTGAGTGCCAGATTGACCGCCGTGAACGTCGCGCCGCCGCCGCTGGTTGGCGTGGCCACCGCAACCCGCTTCCAGCCCCTCGCCTTCAATGTGTGTGACAGTCTGGTCCGCAACAGGTCAAAGGCCTTGGCGGCCGGGTCTTCACGGAAGAAATTCACCAGCGGCGACCGCGCCTCCTGATGCTGCCGCACACCAATGGACACAGGCCGCAGACGCTCCCAGGGTTCCGGCAGGCGGGCAGGAAGACCGGCGCTGCCGCTGGGGTCGCGCCCGCCTTCAAAAGTGTTCAGCTCCGTCTCACGGCGGTGGCGGCGGTGAAACCGCTTGAGTCCGCTTGCCGCGTCCCCGTCATCGCCGGGCCAGCTGCCCTGCTGCCGGTCTTCATACTGAGCGAAGTCCTTCATCATGACGCCTCCCATCAATATCCGGTACGGCGGGCGACCACCGAAAAGGTTTTCAGGATCAGCATGCCGTCATAGGCCAGCGACCGCTTGGCAAGGTATTCTTCATCCGCTTGAACCCGGTCCGAGAACCGGCTTTCGTTCCGGGCGGAGACCTGCCAGATGCCGGTCAGACCTGGGCGCAGCTCAAAATAGGCGCGCCCGGCTCCGTAAAGGGGCAGCTGTTCCGGAAGCATCGGGCGCGGCCCGACCAGGCTCATATCGCCAGTCACCACATTCCAAAGCTGCGGCAGCTCATCCAGCGAGGAGGCCCGAAGAATGCGCCCAACAGGCGTGACACGCGGGTCGGTTTTCAACTTCTGGGTTTCGTCCCATTCACGTCTCAGAACGGGATCCGCGTCCAGCACCTGTGCCAGCCGGGCATCCGCGTCCCGCACCATAGTGCGCAGTTTGAGAATGCGGAACCGGCGGCCGCTGCGGCCAAGCCGGATCTGGCTGTAGAACGGCTGGCCGCCTTCGGCCCAAAGCAACAAGGCAAACAACAGGACAATCGGCAGAACCACCGGCAGCGCCAGGGCAATCAGTGTCAGGTCCAGGCAGCGTTTCCCCCAGCCGGCATATCCGCCTGCACAGGGTTGCGCATTGTCATTGTCCGCGTCCTGCAGGATGCCGCCTGCCGCAAACTCTGCCGCCTGCACACCACTAGGCAGCGCGCGGGCAAGATCCGTGCCGGCCCATCCGGCCTTGACGAACGGGCCCGCCGGAACCATTGCCTGATCCAATTGTTTCATTACGCCACCCCCTTGGCACCCGCAAAATAGCGGCCCCAGTGTTCCCGGGCCCCTGCAGATCTGCTGGCAAAACTCTTTTTCCTGTATCAGTCCAAAGCGGCAGCAATCCCATGCTCTGGACCTGGAAAACCGGCTCAGGGCCGCAGAAGCGCCTGACGGATTTCCTGAATTCGCTTTTAATGCAAATTTGAACTAACCGGAGGGAAATGTGGCGAAATTGGTTAATTTCGCCGTCATTTGAACATTATCTCCACAATCCGTCCCTGGAGCGAGAACAAACTCTGGAAATACGCCCCTTTGTTTCGCGCGAAGGGGCCTGCAAGACGCGACTCGGTACAGAATTACGCCGGGCTGGCGCGCTGGGTGCGGAACTGGCCCGGGCTCATGCCCGTCCAGCGCTTGAACGCATCATTGAAGCTGCTCAGGCCTGAATAACCCAGCAAAAACGCGATCTCGGCCAGCACCATGTCGCTGTCGCCCAGGTAAAGCACGGCCTGCGACTTACGCAGATCTTCCAATATCCTGAAGAAGGTTGTGTTTTCCTGGGAAAGCTTGCGCGACAGGGTTCGGGCGCTCATGCCGAGGGCCTGCGCCACATTCTCAAGTGTTGCCTGACCCTCAGCAAGGTGATCCGCAATGATCCGCTCCACTTCCAGAACCAGCGGAGGTACATCCTGACGGCTGAAGCTCAGCGCCTGGTCACCGTATTGCTGCAGAACACGCGCCAATTGCCGGTCAGAAGTCTTGAGCGGAATGTCCAGGTCCGATGTCTCGATCACCAGCGCATTATCGCGGGCACCAAAGACAACTTCACAGCCATAGAGCTTTTCCAGAACCTGACCATTCTGCCGCCGCAGGTGCTGGAAGCGGACCTGTTTCAGATTCACATTCTGCTGAATGAAGTAGTTCATCGCCCGGTATTTTGTCGCGGCGGCAAGCTCCACGTACTGGCGCCTGGGCAGACTGGGAGAAATCCGGTAGCTCCATTTCAGCACCCCGTCCGACCGCAGGGAATCGGCGTCGAATTCCAGAAGGCTGTTGAACAACCTCGAATAGCGCTGCGCCTGGGCGACGGCCTCTGCAAGGGTCCGGGCTGTCTGGGCCGCATAATAAATCATTCCGCAGCTGCGGGCATCCTGGGTGAGGCCGCAGTTATGTCCGAACAGGTCGTCGCCGCTCAGCAACGAGGCCTGCTCCAGGAAACGGAGACTGTCTTCAAAAACCGCGATTGGCAGGTCGCTGGCCAGCAGCGATACGTCAAAGGCGGTATTGCCAAACACGGCGGCCTCGTCATGGCCGGCTGCCAGCAATGCACGGGCAGCGGATTGCACAAATGCGGCATTGTGTTTGGGCGGATGAATAACGTTGTTCAAGGCTTTGGCACCTGTCTGTAGCCAGCATGGCGACCGGCGGCGCCGGGCTTTGATAGGGTTCCGTTCCTTGGACAGCGGGGGCTCTGCCTCAGAAACCAGGAGCGCGGCCGAACCGGTACAATCATACTTAGAAACTAACATAGACCGGAATTCTCCTTGCGCCCTGATTTCCTCAGATTGAGGTCCTTGGTCAACAGCGCCCGCCGTCCGGTCCCCGCAGGTTTCAGCCGATCCCCGCTCAGGCTGCCTCCGGTCCGACGCTGTTTAGCGCCGAAACATCCATAAATTTAGAAGCAACCGCCCCATAGGGGTATTTGACGCACACAGGATCCCGCACAAGGCGTGCACTCAAAATCCTGAAGACACAGCCCAGCACCCCTGCTGCACCTTGACCGGACACTGCTCCGGCTTCATGTGAAGTCATCACGAACACCTCAACTGCAGGAAGCCCGATGACAAAATCCGCCCCGTCCGGCCATTGGATTGCCGCCGATTTTCATGACCGCAGCCTGTCGGCCTGGCTCATGCACGGAACCCAGGCGAAAAGGCAGGCCGGCCTCCCCGCCTCTTCTGATGATTTGGCGGAAACACTCGCATCACAGATACAGCAGTGGGATGCAGCCGGTGCAGATGTGCTGCTCAGCGGTGCCCCGGGCGCCGGCCTGCAGCCAGTACCCGCGGCTGCGGCCACCGCGCCTTCCGCAGGTGTAGGCGCGTTGCGGAACGTGCTCTGCCTGCCGGGCCTTCAACAGGCGGCCCCCGCGGGGACGCTGCGCAGTGCGCCAATTCGCATCGCAGGTTTCCTGGCGCAGAATCCCAATTGGGACGGTGTCCTCTGCCTGCCGGGTGAAACCACCCACTGGGTCCTGGTCAGCGCCGATGAAATCGTGAGCTTTTCGAATTTCACCACCGTGGCACTTGCCCGCAGCGCGGCAGCGGCTGCCGGGCTGGACGGATCAGGCAATTCTGCCGGTACCGGTCCCTAGGAAG
>CAJXHQ010000436.1 GCA_913054485.1 uncultured Paracoccaceae bacterium | reverse complement strand
GTGCAGGCGCAGGAAGGTCTTTTCAGCAGACCGCACATCATATGAGGTATTTTCATGCGCGATGACTTGTACCCTGATTCTCACCCGACACGCCAAATCCGCCTGGGACACCAACGCCCCAAGCGACCACTCCCGCCCGCTGAACAAGCGCGGCCGCCGCTCCGCAGCCGCACTCGGCCGCTGGCTGAAGGACGAAGCCTATCTGCCTGACCAGGTGCTGTCCTCCTCCTCTCAACGCACCCGCGAGACATACGAGCTGATGGGGCTCGACGCACCTGTCACTTTCACCGAACGGCTTTATCACGCCAGTTCCGACATTATGTTCAGCGTTTTGCGCGAGGCTCAGCAGCCGCGCGTTCTGCTGCTGAGCCACAATCCCGGCATTGCCGCCTTTGCCCATTCCATGGCCCAACGTCCACCGGCCCACGCCCGTTTCGACGACTACCCGACCGGGGCCACGCTGGTGCTGAAATTCGATATCAATTCCTGGAGCAACTTGGCCTGGGGCAGCGGCAAAGTGCAGGATTTTGTCGTGCCACGCGAACTGCTGGACGAAGCCGTCGCCTACGCCGGCGCACCTGCGGCCGAGTGACCCAAATCAATGCGCTTCGGCGGAGCACATATTATGTGGACGGGATACGCAACAAGACCGGAGCGCGCCATGCACCGCCGTATCTTCCTTGCCGCCGCTGCGGCCCTGCCCTTCTCCGCCCTGGCGGCCAGGGCGGCAGCCCCTGAGATCCGCGTTGTGAAGTCCGCCACATGCGGCTGCTGTTCTGCCTGGGAAACGCATCTGAAGGCCGAAGGCTTCTTGGTCTCCTCGCATGCGGTCCCGGATGAGGAGCTCTGGGAGATGAAGGTCCGGCTTGGCCTGACGGATGAGACCGCCTCCTGCCATACCGGCATAATCGAAGGCTATATCGTCGAAGGTCACGTGCCCGCAGCTGACATCCGCCGCCTGCTGGCGGAAAAACCCAAGGCCCTCGGCCTCACCGTGCCCGGCATGCCCATCGGATCACCCGGAATGGAAATGGGGGATGAGGTGGAGCCCTATGACACGCTGCTGATCCTGCCGGATGGCCACACCGAAGTGTTCCAAAGCCACTCCTGACAAGCAAAAAGGCCGGACAATTGCCCGGCCCTTCCTGTCTTTATGGCTGTCCTCAGTGTCCCAGGATCTGGGAAAGGAACAATTTGGTGCGTTCGGACTGCGGGTTGTTGAAGAACTCTTCCGGTTCATTCTGTTCCACGATCTGGCCCGCATCCATGAAGATCACCCGGTTCGCCACCTGACGGGCAAAACCCATCTCGTGGGTCACGCAAAGCATGGTCATGCCCTCTTCCGCCAGCTCGATCATGGTGTCGAGCACCTCCTTGATCATCTCCGGATCAAGGGCCGAGGTGGGTTCGTCGAACAGCATGATGCGCGGCATCATGCAAAGCGAGCGTGCGATGGCGACACGCTGCTGCTGGCCGCCCGACAGCTGGCCGGGGTATTTGTCGGCCTGCTCCGGGATCTTGACCTTTTCAAGGAAATGCATCGCACGTTCCTCGGCCTCTTTCTTGGGTGTCTTGCGCACCCAGATCGGGGCCAGCGTGCAGTTCTCCAGGATGGTCAGATGCGGGAACAGATTGAAGTGCTGGAACACCATGCCCACTTCCGAGCGGATCTTGTCGATGTTCTTCAGGTCGTTCGACAGCTCGGTGCCATCCACCACGATCTTGCCTTGCTGGTGTTCCTCCAGCGCGTTGAGGCAGCGGATCAGGGTGGACTTGCCCGAACCCGAGGGCCCCGCGATAACAATCCGCTCGCCCTGGTTGACGGTCAGATTGATGTCGCGCAGCACATGGAAGGACCCGTACCACTTGTTCATGTTGGAGATTTCGATGGCGACCTCGTCGCTCACCTGCATCTTGGAGCGGTCGATTGCGCGGTCGGTCATAAGTTCAGACATATGTTGAACTCCTTAACGGTGGCCAGTCTGAAGCTTGCGCTCCAGATACATGGAATAACGGGACATGGAGAAGCAGACGACGAAGAACAGGAACGCGATGAAGGCGAACAGTTCCCAGTAGATGCCGTTCCAGGCGGTGTCGGCGCGGATGGCGCTGGCCAGCCCGATCACATCAAGCAAGCCGATGATCGACACCAGTGTCGTATCCTTAAAGATCCCGATGAAGGTGCTCACGATACCCGGAATGGAGATCTTGAGCGCCTGAGGCATGATAATCAGCCGCTGAGCCTGCCAGTAGTCCAGACCAAGGCTGTCAGCGCCCTCGTACTGGCCGCGCGGCAGGGCTGCCAGACCGCCCCGGATCACTTCCGCCATATAGGCGGCCGAGAACAGGGTCATCATGATCATCACCCGCAGGATGATGTCAAAATTGGTGCCCGGCGGCAGGAAGATGTTCAACAGCAGCGAGGCCACGAACAACAGGGTGATCAGCGGCACACCGCGAATGAACTCGATGAAGCCGATGCAGAGCGATTTGACAATCAGCAGATCAGACTGACGCCCCAGCGCCAGCACGATGCCGATGGGCAGCGAGACGCCAATGGCCACAACCCCCAGCAAAAGCGCCAGCATGAAACCACCAAACTGACGGCTCTCAACCGACTGGATTGCAATGGGCAGGATCGATGACATGGCCGAGGAGAAAGTGCCTGACAACACCAGCCACCAGACCACCGCGCCGGCCACGGCAGCAATCATCGCTGCCAGCTCGCCCAGACGTCCGCTACCGAATTTCAGGATCGCAAACCCAACGACAAAACCCATCGCGGCACTGATAGGTCCCCAAATTGGTCCGCCCCACATCAGCCAAACCATCAGGAATGGGTAGATGGCGGTGAACCGCAGAACTTTAGAGGACACTCTGTCAGAGAACAGAACCGGGCTGAGCGCGACCAGCAGCAAGGCCAGCGCCAGAACCGGACGCCAGTACAGCTCAGGCGGATAAAAGCCGAACAGCAGCTGCAACCAGCGTTCCTTGATCACACCCCAGCAGGCATGGCCATGGGTCGTGCCATAGGCGGCCTCGAACACCTCACGGCATTCCTTCAGAGACTGCGCTGACCAGGAGGATTGCAGGATCCAAGGCAAAACACCTGCAAGCACATAGTAGATCGCAAAGTGCGAAACGAGGGTCAGGATCGAGTTGATCCAGTTGAGAAAAGATTGTGCCGGGCCCAGCCAATCGCGCCAACCTCGGAGGCCGGCGGCGCTTGCTCTGGCAGCATTTCTTTGCGGACAAAGGAAACTTCTTTCATGTTACCGCTCCACCAGTTTGACGCTGTTGTTGTACCAGTTCATTACACCCGAGATGCTCAGAGAAATGGCCAGATAGACCAGCATCAGCATCAGAACGCATTCCAGTTCGCGCCCGGTCTGGTTCATGGTGATACCGCCCAGCGTGCCTGTGATGTCCATATACCCAACCGCAATCGCCAAGGACGAGTTTTTGGTCAGGTTCAGATAGTTGGAGATCATTGGCGGGATGATAACCCGCAGTGCCTGCGGCAGGATCACCAGACGCATGGTGCGTCCCGGACGCAGCCCCAATGCAGATGCCGCTTCGGTCTGACCTTTGGAAATTGCCAGAATGCCCGCGCGGACAATTTCCGCGATGAAAGCGGCCGTGTACAACGACAAAGCCAACCACAACGCAATCAGCGAATTGCGCATGTAGGTGCCGCCCTTGAAGTTAAAACCTTTCAGCTCGGG
>CAJXHQ010000435.1 GCA_913054485.1 uncultured Paracoccaceae bacterium | reverse complement strand
AAACCGGCGCCGATTCATCTTTTCAAAAATACTCCGGGGGAGCCGCCCGTCAGGACGGCGGGGGCAGTGCCCCTCCCCCTTCTTACACCGGCATCAGTACCCAGTAATCGAGATCAAGCAGAACCTCGGGCAGGTATTTACCGTCCTCACCCTTCAGCCGGAATGGCTCGCCGCCGGAGGTCGCCACCAGCCGAAGCCGGATCGCGCCCACCCCCGGTGCCGCGGTCCCGGCCTTGTCCAGCACCTCTGACCAGGCGCGCACCGTGGTGCCCGACAGGCAGGGATTGGCGTGGGCACCGCCGTTGAGCCCGGCAATCATCTGCGCATTCGCCAGCCCGTTGAAGGACAGGGTGCGCGCCATGGAGATCACATGACCGCCGTAAATCAGCCGGCTGCCATCGGGCCGCGCGGTGGTGTCGAAATGCACCTTGGCGGTGTTCTGCCACAAGCGGGTCGCCATCATGTGTTCGGCTTCCTCGATGGTGACGCCGTCCACGTGATCGATGGTTTCGCCGACCTCATAGTCGCCCCATCGGTGCGGCTCGCCTGCGAGGGTAAAGTCGTAATCGCTGAAATCCAGCCCTTCCGGGATCACCAGCTGATCCGCCGGGATGGCACTGGCCAGATCCGGCACAACGGTTTCCGGCGCGGGTGCCTCCAGGTTGCCTTTTCGCACCATCACCCAGCGCACATATTCCATCACAGTCTGATTGCGCTGGTTCAGCCCGCGGGTGCGCACCCAGACCACGCCGGTCTTGCCGTTGGAGTTCTGCTTCAGCCCGATCACCTCGCTCTCGGACCGCAGTGTATCGCCGGCATAGACCGGCTTCAGCCAGCGCCCCTCGGCATAACCAAGATTGGCCACCGCATTCAGCGAGACATCCGGCACCGTCTTGCCAAAAACAACATGGAAGGCCGCCAGATCGTCCAGCGGCGCTTCCGGAAGGCCGGACGCCCGGGCAAATTCATCCGAGGAATAGAGCGCGTGGCGCGCCGGGTAGAGCGCATGATACAGCGCGCGCTCGCCCCCCGACACGGTGCGCGGCACCGCGTGGGCGATCACCTCGCCCAGCTTGTAATCCTCAAAGAAACGTCCCGGGTTGGTCTTGGCCATGTGGTGCTCCTATTGTGCGCCCAGCTTCATCTCTGGGGTATAATCGGCGTCCACCTCCTTGGTGACAGCCTGGGCACAGCGCATGACACCTTTGGCGGCGTCAAACGCATAGGCCGGGCTGCCTTCCAGCTTCCAGCCCTTGGCAAGCGCATCGCTCACCTTGTGGCAGAAGGCGGAGGTGTCTTCCTCGGTCAGCAGTCGGTAAAGCGTTGTCATGTCGCGCTCCTCAAGCCGGGAATGGGGACGGGCCAAAATACCCGTGGATCATGCCGATGACGCCCATCAGAACGATAGAGGCGGCAAAGAACATGGCGTCCTTGGCAATAGTGCCCTTCTCGGGACGCGTCCATTCCGGCTCGGCGCGGTTGATGACGGTGATTTCCACGATGGCCCAGGCCGCCAGCCCGCCGAACAGCAGAAGCGAAGCCGGGTCGGAGTTGACCATCAGATGCGCCACCGCCCAAAGAGTGAAACCGATGAGCTGCGGATGACGCATCCCGTTGAGGATCACGCCTTTCTTTGGCGCGGGGCTCATCATGTAGATGGCGATCAGAACCAGCAGGTTGTTGATGTGGAGGAAGAAGTCCGGAGCCAGCCACAGGTCGTAGACCTCGGCGCTGCGGTAGCCGATGATCATCAGGATGACCCCCACCGCGATGCCCAGCGCCACCGGGCCGCGGCCGCGGTCCCCCATCGCCGCGCGCCGCTCGGGTGCCACGCGTTTGAACAGGTGGGCGGCCCACCACAGAAAGATGCCTAATGCCAGAGTGGCCATATCGGTCTCCAAAAAGATGTTAAATCGGTAAACACCTAGACCCGGAGCGCAGCGATTGCATCTGCCTTGGCGAGAATTTCACGGGCTGTTGCAACATGGAGGTTTTCGACAATCTTGCCATCCACCACGGCGACGCCCTGCCCGGCGGCTTCGGCCTCCTCAAATGCGGCGATCTGGCGGCGCGACAGGTCGATTTCCGCGTCGCTGGGGGCAAAGGCTGCATTGGCCACATCGACCTGCGCCGGGTGGATCAGGGTCTTGCCGTCAAAACCCATGTCGCGGCCCTGCTCGCATTCGGCGGCCAGACCTTCATTGTCTTTGAAGGCATTATAGACACCGTCCGTGATGATCACGCCTTCAGCTTTGGCCGCCAGCAGGCAGAGCCCCAGCCCCGCCATCAGCGGCAGCCGGTCGGGGCGGAAGCGGGTCTGAAGATCCTTGGCCAGGTCATTGGTGCCCATCACCATGCCCTGCAGCTTCGGATGGGCGGCAATCTCCGCCGCGTTCAGCATGCCGCGCGGGGTCTCCATCATCGCCCAGAGCGGCAGATCGCCGGTCACCGCCGCCAGCGCGTCCAGATCGGCCGGAGAATTCACCTTGGGCAGCAGCACCGCATCGCAGTCCATCTGTGCCGCGGCTTCGGCATCCGCCCGGCCCCATTCGGTGTCCAGCCCGTTGATGCGGACGATCTTCACCCGTGCGCCGTAACCGCCTGCGGCCAGCGCTTCGGCCAGGGTTTTGCGCGCGTCTTCCTTGGCGTCGGCGGACACCGCGTCCTCAAGATCGAAGATGATCGCATCCACCGGCAGCGAACGCGCCTTGTCCAGCGCCCGGGGCTTGGAGCCGGGGATATAGAGGACAGAACGGTAGGGGCGGCTGCGCGGGTCCATGATGCGATCTCCGTGAGTCATAATCTTGCGCAAACAGCTAGGGGAGCGGATAGAAACTTTCAAGGGAAATCCGCCGCGACGCAGCATTTCCGTTGCGGCGCAGCATGTCCTGAACCTGTGAAACACCAGTGAAACAAGGCAGGGGACGGCACATTAAGGTATTTTAAGCACATCTTTGGCAGGATTTTCATTGCAGGACCCGATCCGGCGACCAGAAGGCGCCAGGCCGCAAGGCCAGGACGGGACAGGCAACAGAAACCGGCTCGCTGCGGGGTACTCGGGGGTTAGGAGGGAACACCCCCCGCCGGCAGGCCGCACCGGAAAGGGTAAAACCCATGTATAAGACAATGTTCAAACTCACGTTCGGGCTCGGTATCATGGTTCTCGCAGCCCAGGCCGTTCAGGCACAGGCCAGCCAGTATTGCGCGCCGCGCGACTCTGTGGTGGACCGTCTGGCGGATAAATACGGCGAAAGCCGTCAAAGCATCGGGCTCGGCACGCAAGGCTCCATGGTGGAGACATTTGCCTCCAGCGCCACAGGCAGCTGGACGATCACGGTGACCTCGCCCGACGGGATGACCTGCCTGATCGCCTCGGGCCAGTCGTTTGAGAAACTCGCTGAAGCGCTGCCGGCGTCCGAAAAGGACGCCTGACGCGGATCAGACGCCGGCTGTGCGCAACGGGGCGCGGCGCAGAACCATGCCCCATTTCTGATCGGCGCTATAGCCGAGCTTTTCGTAGAAGCCGCGCGCTGCTGCGCTGCGGCCGGTCAGCAGCATGACCTTGTAGGCGTTTGCGGCCCAGGCCTGTTCTTGCAGATAAGACATTACCGTGCGGCCATGGCCCTTGCCCTGATGCGAGTTAAGCGTGACAACGTTCTCGGCCAGTGCATAGGGCCTGCCGCTGAAGGTCATGTTCGGCAGGATATGCAGCGTTGCCATGGAAAGA
>CAJXHQ010000434.1 GCA_913054485.1 uncultured Paracoccaceae bacterium | reverse complement strand
CCACAAGACCCGCTCCAGCCGTTTGGCGGCCGCATCGGTGCCGTCAGCGCAGATCACCACGCCGGAGTGCTGCGAGAAACCCATGCCAACACCGCCGCCATGGTGCAGCGAGACCCAGGTGGCCCCGGACGCCGTGTTGGTCAGCGCATTCAAAAGCGGCCAGTCCGAGACCGCGTCGGAACCGTCCATCATCGCCTCGGTCTCGCGGTTGGGCGAGGCAACCGAGCCGGAATCCAGATGGTCCCGCCCGATCACCACCGGCGCTTTCAGCTCGCCGTTCCTGACCATCTCGTTGAAGGCGAGCCCGGCCTTGTGGCGGTCGCCCAGCCCGATCCAGCAGATCCGTGCCGGCAGGCCCTGAAAGGCGATACGTTCGGATGCCATGTCCAGCCAGCGGTGCAGATCGGCATTGTCCGGGAACAGCTCCTTCATCTTGGCATCGGTCTTGGCGATATCCTCGGGATCGCCCGACAGCGCCACCCAGCGGAACGGGCCGACGCCGCGGCAGAACAGCGGGCGGATATAGGCGGGCACAAATCCGGGGAAATCAAAGGCGTTCTCCAGCCCTTCTTCCAGCGCCATCTGGCGGATGTTGTTGCCGTAATCCACGGTGGGGATGCCCTGCGCATGGAACTTGCACATCGCCTCCACCTGTACCTTCATCGAGGCCCGGGCGGCCTTCTCGACGCCTTTCGGGTCGCTCTTCTGGCGGTCTTTCCATTCGCCCAGGGTCCAGCCCTGCGGCAGGTAGCCGTGCACAGGGTCATGGGCCGAAGTCTGATCCGTCACCAGATCGGGACGCACGCCGCGCTTCTCCAATTCGGTGAAGACATCAGCGGCATTGCCCAGAAGCCCTACGGATTTGGCTTCGCCGGCCGCGGTCCAGCGCGCGATCATTTCCAGCGCCTGGTCCAGGGTTTCGGCCTTCTCGTCCAGGTATTTGGTGCGCAGGCGGAAGTCGATACTGTCAGGGTTGCACTCCACCGCGAGGCAGCAGGCACCGGCAAAAACCGCGGCCAGCGGCTGCGCGCCGCCCATGCCGCCAAGGCCGCCGGTCAGGATCCATTTGCCGGTCAAGTCACCGCCATAGTGCTGGCGGCCGGCCTCGGCAAAGGTCTCGTAAGTGCCCTGAACGATGCCTTGGGTGCCGATGTAGATCCAGGACCCGGCGGTCATCTGGCCGTACATCATCAGCCCCTTTTTATCGAGCGCGTTGAAATGGTCCCAGTTGGCCCAGTTCGGCACCAGGTTGGAGTTGGCAATCAGCACCCGCGGCGCATCCGTGTGGGTCTTCACGATGGCCACCGGTTTGCCCGACTGAACCAGCAGGGTCTCGTCCTCCTCCAGATCCTTCAGACTGTCGACAATCAGGTCGAAATCCTTCCAGGTCCGTGCCGCCCGGCCGATGCCGCCATAGACCACCAGCTCATGCGGGTTTTCCGCCACATCCGGGTGCAGGTTGTTCATCAGCATCCGCAGCGGCGCCTCGGTCATCCAGCTTTTGGCAGTCAGCTCAGGCCCGGTGGGCGGAAAAATATCACGGGTGTTCTTGCGGGGGTCGGTCATCGGTGTCCTCCGGTCTGAGGGGCCCAGTCGGCCAGGCTTTCGAGAATGGTTTTCAGATGGATGCGCAGGCGGTCTGCCTTGGACGGGTCATAGGTCCAAGGTGCAGCCTCGGCGCTGAGATAGGCGCTCTGCGCCAACTCCATCTGGATCGCATGCAGCCCTTCATCAGGGCGGCCATAATGGCGCGTGGTCCAGCCGCCCTTGAAGCGCCCGTTCAGCACCGCGCTGTAGCCCGGCGCGGCAGCGCAAACCGAGGTCACCAGCGCTTCGATCTGCGGATCGCAGGTAGTGCCCATATTGGTGCCGGTGTTGAAGTCCGGCAGCGTGCCATCAAACAGGAAGGGGATCTGCGAGCGGATCGAGTGGCAATCATACAGGATAGCAAATCCATGCCGCTCTTTCACGCGCGCCAGCTCTGCCTCCAGCGCGGCGTGATAGGGCGCATGAAAGGCCCCCCGGCGGGCAACGGTGTCTTCTTCCGTTGGCGGCACCTCCCAGATGTCCTGCCCGTCGAAATCCGTCAGCGGCACCAGCGTGGTGGTGTTCTGGCCCGGATAAAGCGACACGCCCGAGGGATCCCGGTTGGCATCAATCACATAGCGATGAAAAGTGGCACGTACCGTCGTCACACCGGGCAGCAGCCCTTCATAGAGCCTATGAATGTGCCAGTCGGTATCCTCCAGCCCCCTGCCCCGGCCGTTGAGCTTCCCGGCGATCTCGGGCGGCACAAAGGTTCCGGTATGGGGCAGACCCAGCACCAAGGGCGTATCGCCCCGGCTGATTTCAACAGGCGCGGTCATGCGGCAAGTTCCGGCATTGCGACGCCGGTGCCCCGTGCAATATCACCGCTGGCAATCAGCGCCGAGGCAGCCTCCATGTCCGGAGCGGTATAGCGGTCATCACCCAGCGGCGGCACCTCGGCGCGCAGGCGGGCCATCACACCTTGCAGGACCTCGCTGGTCGGCAGAGGCGCGCGGAATTCCACACCTTGAGTGGCGCAGAGCAGCTCCACCCCCAGGATGCGCTCCAGGTTGGCGACCATCTGCCCCAACCGCCGCGCGCCGTGGGCCGCCATGGAGACATGGTCCTCCTGATTGGCAGAGGTTGGCGTGGAATCGGTCACGCAGGGGTTGGCAAGATGCTTGTTCTCACTCATCAGCGCTGCGGTGGTGACTTCGGCAATCATATAGCCCGAGTTCAGCCCCGGATTGGGGGTCAGGAAGGGCGGCAAGTCGCAGCTCAGCGCCGGGTCGACGATCAGCGCAATGCGGCGCTATGCGATGGCACCGATCTCGGCCACGGCCAATGCAATCATGTCAGCGGCGAAGCCGACCGGCTCGGCATGGAAATTCCCGCCCGAAACGATCAGCCCGGCCTCAGACAGGACCAGCGGATTATCCGTCGCGGCATTGGCCTCGATTTCCAGCGTCACCGCCGCCTGCCGCAGCACGTCCATTGCCGCGCCGACAACCTGCGGCTGGCAGCGGATGCAATAGGGATCCTGCACCCGGGTGTCGCCGTCGCGGTGGCTTTCCCGGATCACAGACCCGGCCAGCAGCGCCCGCATGGTGCTGCCCGCCTCGATCTGGCCGCGGTGGCCGCGCAAGGAGTGTATTTCGGGCTGCAAAGGCGCGGTGGACCCCATGATGGCATCGGTGGTCAGCGCCGAGGTGACCAGCGCGCTCTGCGCCGCCTGCCAGGCGCCGAACAGGCCGGCCAAGGCAAAAGCGGTGGAGAACTGCGTGCCATTGATCAGCGCCAGCCCTTCCTTGGGGCCAAGTTCGACAGGGGTGAGCCCGGCGGCAGACATCGCCTCCCCGCCCGGCATCACGGTGCCGCCGAACTCCGCCTCGCCCGCGCCCATCATGACAGCAGCCATGTGGGACAGGGGCGCGAGGTCGCCCGAGGCGCCGACCGATCCTTGCGCCGGGATCACCGGCGTCACCCCCTGCTCAAGCATCCTCTCCAGCAGGGTGATCAGCTCCAGCCGCACGCCGGAAGCGCCGCGCCCGAGGCTGAGAAGTTTCAGCACCATCATCAGCCGCGCATGGGCGCGCGGTATGGCTGGGCCGACGCCGCAGCAATGGCTGAGGATCAGGTTGCGCTGCAGGGTCGCTGTGTCTTCCGGGGCGATCTTGACGCTGGCCAGTTTGCCAAAGCCGGTGTTCACACC
>CAJXHQ010000433.1 GCA_913054485.1 uncultured Paracoccaceae bacterium | reverse complement strand
AGATCTTCAAACACATTAAGCGCAGTGGAGCGCCCGGCACCGGACAGCCCGGTCACCAGAACCAGCTGCGCGGGGGCTGTGCTTTGAGTCTGCATCAGTTTCTCCGCTTTCCCGACTTCAGAAATTGTAGCAGCCCCGGAGCGAAATGGGCAGCATCAACGCGATGGAATTCCGGCAAACAGACCCCGAGAATGTCCCGCTAATGCGGCTGAGGCAGCCGTTCCGTTTCCACCTGGTCCAGATCCGCGCAGGCAATCAGCGCCGCGGCGGCGGAAGCTTTGGCGCTGATCAGCCCCATGCCGCGGGCCTCAATGAGACCCCGGATCGGGGCCGGGGCGCGGGCTGTCAGGCGGCCGCCCTCGCGCGCCACAAGCGTGCGGTCATCAGCAACAAGCACTGCGCCATAGGCCATCAGCTGAAGCGCCAGCGCCGATTTGCCGCTGCCGGATTTGCCGCAGATCAGCACCCCCCTGCCCGCGAGCGCAACACAGGAGGCATGCAGGCAAAGCGGCTCTTCCATGGGTCAGATAGGCAGGCCGACGACGAAGCGAGCACCCAGGGGGTCCGAGGTCAGGTCTGCTTCGGTGGGGCGGATGTTCTCTGCCCAGATCACACCGCCATGGGCTTCGACAATCTGCTTGGAGATCGCGAGGCCGAGGCCGGAGTTATTGCCGAAATGTTCGGCGGGGCGCTCTGAGTAGAAGCGCTTGAAGACCTTGGTCAGCGCCTGTTCGGGGATGCCGGGACCGGTGTCTTCAACCACGATCAGCACCCGGTTGGCACGTTTGCGGGCCCAGACACGGATTGCATCCCCCTCGTCGCAGAAGGAAATCGCATTGGTGATCAGGTTGACGAATACCTGCGCCAGCCGCGCCTCCAGCCCTTGGATCATCACCGGGCCCGGCGGCAGGTCGGTGATGAATTCAACGCTCTTGGAACGGGCATCCTCACCTAGGTACTGATTCAAGTTGCCGAGCATATCAAGGAGGTCGAAATCCTCTTCCTCTTCTTTCACCAGTTCGGCATCCAGGCGCGAGGCATTGGAGATATCGCTCACCAGCCGGTCGAGCCGCCGCACGTCATGTTCAATCACTTCCAGGAGCTTCTCTCTCTGATCGTCGCGCTTGACCATGCGCATTGTGCCAACTGCCGATTGCAAACTGGCCAGGGGGTTCTTGATTTCATGCGCAACGTCAGCCGCAAACTGCTCGTTGCCGTCTATCCGGTTATAAAGCGCCTTCACCATGCCACGCAGCGCGCGGCTGAGACGGCCGATTTCGTCCGGCCGGGCGGAGAGATCCGGAATACGGATGCGGCCGGGGTTCACCTTGCGGGCATTCCGGTCGCGGCCCAGTTCGGCCGCTTCCGCCAGATCGGCCAGCGGATTGGCAATGGTCGAAGCCAGCACCAGACTGAGTCCGATGGACACCAGGAGAGCAATCACAAACAACTGCAGCACAAGCTCGCGCTCCGCCCGGAGCAGAGTGTCGATCTCACCTGTGGGGGAGGCAACCGCCACGGCGCCCAGCGCCTTGCCCGCATGCATGATCGGCGTGGCCGCGATAAAGACTGTTCCGCCGCTGGTATCCACCACCGCATCCAGTTTCAACCCGCCCTCAAGCGACCGGGATACCTGTACTGCAATCTGCTTTTCCAGAGGCGGGTGGCTGGTCTCATTGCCGGGCTGCACCAGGTTTTCGGCCGCGGACCACAACGCAGTCAGCCAGTCACTGATCAAAGTCCGCGACGGTGCCCCGCCGTTCAGAGCATCCGAGGCGGTGCTGCCGGTGCCCTGAACCTGACCGACTTTTCCACCTGTGGTATCAAATACATAGACGTCCAGCCCGCCACGCAGATTCAGGCCGCCCAAAGTGGCCGCGACGTCAATGCCATCACCGGTCGCCAGGCTGATGCCGCCGGCCGACGGGACCTGCGCTTCAAACACATCGGCCACCAGCTGGGCCTCGCTGACCAGCGCTGCGGCGCGCTGCAGCACCAGGCTCTGGCGCGAAGAGCTGAGATACAGGATCCCCGCAACCAGGATAATCAGCGCGATCAGGTTGAAGGTGATGATCTTGCGGGTCAGCGGAGACCCCCGAAGCGAGAAAAAACCGCGCCGGGCGCGCTTCACCTGCATCTCCTGCGCAACGGTACTGTCCGGGGCGACCCAATCGTCACCCAGGACAACATCACCGTTGTTCTGGCTCTCTGTCATGCCGGTGTCGCGCATTTGCGCCCTTCCGCCTGGGCCCTGCCGGGCCGGTTATTCTTCGTTGTACCGGTAACCGATACCATAGAGCGTCTCAATCGCCGCGAATTCCGGATCAGCGCTGCGCATCTTCTTACGCAGGCGCTTGATATGGCTGTCGATGGTGCGGTCGTCCACATAGACCTGGTCATCATAGGCCACATCCATCAGCTGGTCGCGGCTTTTGACAAAACCCGGACGCTGGGCGAGCGCTTGAAGCAGCAGGAACTCTGTCACCGTCAGCGACACGTCCTTGCCCTTCCAGCTTACCGCATGGCGTAGCGGATCCATCCGCAGTTCGCCGCGCTCCAGCACCTTGGATTCAGCAACAGGCGTGCCTGCCGCATCCCCTGCAACCGCTTCCTGGCGGCGCAGCAGAGCGCGGATGCGCTCAACCAGAAGGCGCTGCGAAAACGGCTTCTTCACGTAGTCATCCGCGCCCATGCGCAGGCCCAGAACCTCGTCGATCTCATCATCTTTGGAGGTCAGGAAAATGACAGGCATCTGTGATTTCTGCCGCAGCCGCTGCAGCAGATCCATGCCGTCCATGCGCGGCATCTTGATGTCCAGAACCGCCATATCCGGCAGTTTCTTGTTGAAGGCGTCCAGCGCCGCCTGGCCATCGTTGTATGTTTCGACCTCGAAGCCCTCGGCCTCAAGCGTCATGGAGACTGATGTCAGGATGTTCCTGTCATCATCTACCAATGCAATCTTTGACATCTGATGTGCCCCTAATCTGCTCAACTGCCTTATTTTTACCTTCTTCATCGCCGTTTCACCGCGGCGAATCAATGGCAATTAACGAATCACAGCCAAGAAACCCCGCAATTAGGGCAAAAATACCTTACGATGGGCTGAACAGGGTTGCCACACTGGCACTTGTTTGCGCATGCAGAATGATGGTTGCGCTAAACCTCTGCTTGGTTGCGCTAACTGTGCTGACGCGTCCTGTTCATACACTAAAACGTCATGTTAAGACCACCCGCATCGGCGCTTGTGCCGTTTCTATTGCCCCAAGGGCGCGCCCCGGCTTGGCACGCCTGACTAGGAGAGAAAACACATGACATCTGGACGGGTTAACCCGCAATTCCGGCTCGAAGACCAAGGCATTTCGGAGCTGGGCAATGTCTATTACAACCTCATGGAGCCGGCGCTGATCGAACAGGCGCTGAAGAACGGCGAAGGCACCCTCGGCAACGGCGGCGCGTTCCTGACCACCACCGGCAAGTTCACCGGCCGCTCCCCCAAGGACAAGCACGTCGTCAAATCCGACAGCGTCAAGGACACGATCTGGTGGGAAAACAACGCCGAGATGTCCGAAGAAGGCTTTGATGCCCTCTATGAGGACATGATCGCCCATATGAAAGGCAAGGAATACTACGTGCAGGATCTGGTCGGCGGCGCCGACCCGCGCCACGCGATTAACGTCCGCATGGTCACCGAACTGGCCTGGCACGGCCTGTTCATCCGCACCATGCTGCGCCGCCCGGACCGTGAAGACCTGGAT
>CAJXHQ010000432.1 GCA_913054485.1 uncultured Paracoccaceae bacterium | reverse complement strand
GTCAGACTGCTGAGAGGGCCTCAGAGGCAGGTCTGCCTCTGAGGCCCGGTTCAATTGTTATTTGCGGCGGTGGCCGTCAAGGCGCTGCGCCCGCGTTCCGCGGCGGCCTGCGGCCGGCCGTGACAGCGCGGGCGTGGGCCTGGGGTCAGAAGCGTTGGCCGACGTAGATGTAAATGAGGTCCTCGCCTTCGGTGTTGCGGCTGGCGTCGACGGAAAAATCCACCGGGAACTTCTGGGAAACGCGGTAGCGCGCGCCGATGCCGTATGCACTGTGGCGGCCGCCATCGGTCAGGGCGCTGAAACTGCCGCCGGTCCAGCCGGTGCCGGCAAACCCCACCGCGCCCCAGCGTTTGGTGAGGCGGCGGCGGATCTCGGCCTGGAAGGACAGGGACCGCAGGTCGAGGAACTGGGTGCTGTTGAAGCCGCGGAAATTGTCCGTGGCCCCAAGCGAGCATTGGTCGAAGAAGGGCGTGTCGTCCTCAGCCGCGCAGGCGGTGCCGCGCAGGGCCAGCACAGTATCCCTGCCGAAGCTGCGGTAGGTGTCCAGCTTGGAATTGCCCTTCCAATAGGTGCGTTGCAGCCCGTTCAGCACCTCGCTGTGCAGCGCTTCTGCCTGCAGGCGGAAGCCCGCGCCGGGGTAGTCGCTGTCGTCGCGCCGGTCCCAGTCCAGCGTCAGCCCGGCAGAGGCCACCTGAAGGCCGATGTCCAGGCTTTGCGGCGGCGGCAGAAGCCCCGTTTCGGGTGTGACGCTGGTGTCGAGGTAGCGCAGCACGGCACCCAACGCGAGGTCCGGCGTGACGCCATAGGCCGCGTTGAGGCGCGCCAGCACGCCGTCCTGGCGCACGGGGATCCGGCCTGCATTGGTGAAAAGATCGTAGCGCACATCCGCTTCGGCCGCGAAGAGGCTGATCAGCCAGCGGTTTTCGCCAAACGCCAGGCTGGCGAGCGCCCCGGCCGCCGTGCTGCCATTGTCCGAGCGCATGATACCGGCGCCGATGGTGGAAGTGCGTGCCGCCGGATCCGTTTTGAACAGGTAGCCCGCGCCAAGCGCCAGGCCGGAGCCGATGGTAGGATTGGAAAAGGGCACCGGGGCGACCACGAAGGAGCCGCCCTGGAAGCCGATGCTGCCCGCCGCCGTGCGGGCGCGGCCAAGCTCGCGTTCCACCTGCTCTGGCCCGGTCGCGAGGGCTGGGGGTGCGGCAGCCATTACGGTAATCTGGGCGGCTGCCGCAAGAAGCGCGTGGAGGAGTGGGCGCAGAGCCACCGCGGGCCGCCTATTCGGCGGCCGGCGGGGTTTGTTCTTCTTTCACCTGCTGCTGCACTGCGCCGCTGACAGCGGCGGTGACAGCGGCCTTGTTTTCTTCGGTGAGATCTTCGGCCTCGTCCAGGCCCGGAATGGCCACACGCACCTCGCGGCGGGCGAACTCGATCCCGTTTTCTGCAAAATGGGCCTTCACGCGGTTGAAAATCTCCTTGCGAAGCGTGAACTGCTTGCCCGGTTCGGCCATGAATTTACCGCGGATGATCATGCCGACATCGTCGAAGTCGAAGACACCCTGGCTTTTGAAGGGCTGCAGGAAATCCTGCCCCAGTTCCGGGTGCTCCAGCATCTCGGCACCGATCTTCTTGAAGATCTTCTTCACCTTGTTGGGGTCGGTGTCGAAGGGCACGGTGAACTTCAGCTTCATGATCACCCAGTCACGGCTGTAATTGGTCAGTTTCTGGATCTCGCCATAAGGTATGGTGTGGATCGGGCCGCGGTGATGGCGCAGCTGCATGGACCGGATTGAGATTTTTTCGACCGTGCCGGCAGTGCCGCCAACGTCGACATATTCACCGGTCCGGAAGGCGTCATCGATCAGGAAGAAGACACCGCCGACAATATCAGAGACCAGTTTCTGGGCCCCGAAGCCGATTGCCAGACCCAGAATACCGGCACCGGCCAGAAGCGGCGTGATGTCGATGCCCAGAGAGCCGACGGCCAGCAGGCCAAAGACAATGGCGATGCCGCTGAGCGCGGTGAGCCGCAGCAGCGGCAGAACTGTGGCCAGACGGGATCCGCCGGCCCCGCCGCCTTCGCCGCCTGCTTCTTCTTCGGGGGCCTCGCCCTCGGTCTGTTCCTTGGCCAGGCGGCGGTTGATCCAAAGCGAGACGCCTTCGTAGATCACATAGCCGACCGCCAGGGTCATCAGGAAGCTGATCAGCCGCGCGCCGAAACCTTCGCCGCCGGAAGCCATGGCAAGGAAATCAGTGTTCCAAACCTTGGAGAGGATCACCAGCACCAGAGCGCCCACGGCAACGCGGCCGATGCGGATATAGCTGCGCTTGGTGGAGCGGTAGGCCTCGATGGCGATTTTGCCGTCGCCGGACATCGGCGGCACCAGGTGGCGCACCAGCCCGCGGATCGCCGTGTCCAGCGCCGGGGCCATCAGCAGCCAGAACAGTGTGGTGTAATGGGCGCCCTGCAGCAGCAGCGCGACCTTGCCAAGGCCGACAAGAACGCTGACGGTTACCCACATCAGTGCCGCGATGATCATGGCGAAATAGGGGTAGTAGCGGGCGACGCGTTCATCGAACTCGGTATTGTCCGGATCGGTGCCGCGCATCATGTCGCTGAGGCCTTCGCGCGCGGTCCAGGCGATCAGCGCGATATAGACGTAGATCGAACTGTCCAGCCAGAAGCCGATGCGGGTTTCGCCGGCGCCGACCCCGTTCTGAGCATTGAAATGAACAACGAACATGGTGATCCCGGCCAGCAGCACCAGGCCGATGGTGTTGCGGTGCAGGTATTGCGCCCAGTGATCGGAGGTGTTGACCAGCCGCAGATCGGCCCGGTTGGGGGCCAGGATGAAGCGCGAGACCGCGCCGCCCACGCGGGGCATCCAGATCAGGTAGGTCAGCAGCGGTGCTGCAAAAAGGATCTGCTCCGGCGACAGGATGATGCGGCCCAGGGTGCGGACCACGATGAAGAAGATGATGAGCCCGGCAATCTCACCGCAGAACCGGCGGAACAGGAAGCGGATCGCGCCGGCGAGATCCTTGTCGCCGCTGCCGTCCTTGATTTCATGCCAGCTGGCGGTGGCGCGTTTGAAAACCAGCTCGGCCACAAGGCCCGCCCCCAGCACCAGCGCGATCAGCCCGAAGAGCACCATCACCCCGCCAAGCCCGCCATAGGAGCTGGTGAAACTGGCGATGGCGTCGCCCTCGCGGCTGAACAGTACCGGCAGTTTGCTGATGGCGTCGGTCAGCTGGCTGGAAAAGGCGGTCCAGAGCAGTCCGGCGCGGTCGACAATGCCTGCGGGTTCGGCGCCGGCGGCGGCCTCGGCGGCAACCGCGTCGAGCCGTTGCAGAAGCAGGGTACGGACCTGATCGTCCGACAGCCGCGCCACCATGGCGTTCACCGCGTCCGGCGTCAGCGGATCCGGCAGCGCCAGCGGATCCGCCGCGGTGCCCCCGGAGGTTTGGGTCATAGCTGCCGCCTGCGCGGCGGCCAGGGATGGCAATAGGCCAATGGTAAACAGCGTCATGCATAAAACGCGCAGCAAAGTGGCAGATCGGAGGAAATGCGGCATAATTTTAGGCCCTCGTTAAAAGGTTTACGGGGAAACGAAAAAATTCTGGGAAGTATCCCCCGGAAATCCTAATCAAAGTTCAATGCTGCTGTCAGCCTATACGAAAGCGCCCGTTCCGCAAATGAGGCGTGAAACAGGGGCTGGCGATCGGCCAAAAAAAAGGCCGAGCACTAAGCTCGGCCG
>CAJXHQ010000431.1 GCA_913054485.1 uncultured Paracoccaceae bacterium | reverse complement strand
AGCGGCGCGGTGCAGGAGTATTCAAAAACTCCTGGCCCGGCCACCTGCGGAGCCCGGCCGGACAGGCCGCTGTGGCCGTGGCCTTCAAAAACCTGCAATTTTGCCGTTCCAGGGTGCCGGAAAGGCGCAGAATCCCCTGTCATCTGCCGCTCCAGCAGGTAGGGTGGGCCTCCACCTTGCCGAACAAGACCATTAAGGGCGCGGAGCATGACCAACGAGACCCGGCTTGCATTTGAACACCCCGAGGCGCGTGCCGCTGCAATGAGTGATGTGCCGCTGGACCGCATTTCCCTGCGCGAACACATCGTGGAAGTGGAGATCGGTGCTTTTCAGGCCGAACGCGGCGTGACCCAACGGCTGTCCTTCAACGTGGCTGTTGAAGTCAGCCCGCTGCCACCGGATCTGGACGATGACGTGGACCGGATCCTCTCCTATGACCGGGTCACAGAGGCCATTGCCCATGAGCTGGCCGCCGAACGGCTGAACCTGCTGGAAACCCTGGCCGAACGTATTGCTGACCGCATTCTGCTGGAGCCACAGGCCGAGCGTGTTTTCCTGCGCATCGAGAAGCTGGACCGCGGCTCCGGCCGGCTGGGGGTAGAGGTGGTCCGTTCGAAGGTGCAGGCGGCTGCGGCTGCCGCGGCGGACGCGCCGCGCCCGCGGGTGGTGTTCCTGGACAATGCGGGAATTCAAAGCACAATGCTCAGGGGGTGGATCGAGACCCTGAAGGCAGATGGCGCGCCGCTGATTCTGAGCGTGGGGCCGCATGGGCTGGCGCAGCCCGAGGCTGCTACACCGGAAGCGCAGCGCCGGATCTCCCTGCTGGCGGCGGAACAGAATGCCTGGGCGCTTGCAGCGCTTGCGGGCGGCTGTGAAGTGGTGGCGACCCGTACGGAACTCGACTGGGCGATGAAAAATGGCCAGACCTGCGTCTGGGCCCCATCCAAGCTGGTGCTGGATGCTGGCGAAGGCATTCAGCCGCCGCCGGCGGGGCCGGTGGAGCGTGCCGCTTGGCTGGCGAAGCAATTCAACGCCCGCGAGCTGGTGATTGCCGGGGCGGAAGCCCCCGCCGGTACGGCTGCCCGTGTGCTGACCCTGGAGGAGGCGGGCCTGTGAGCTACTACCGACCGCTGGTCCAGCACGGCAGGAACCGCCCTGAAGATGCCCACCCGCTGGCGGGCGGGGCGCTCTGGTTTACCCATGTCGAGGTGTTGCACCGGTCCGGCCCGCCGCAGATTATTCCCGCGGGCCTGGTGCCCGAGAAGGTCCGCCGCCGCCTGACGCGGCACCGGTCCTCAATTGCCGGGCTCGATATGAGCCACCCGCAGATCATGGGCATTCTGAATGTGACGCCGGACAGTTTCTCGGACGGGGGGCGCCATGACGGGCTGGAGGTTGCCCGCGCGGCGGCACGGCAGATGATCGCTGACGGTGCGGATATCATCGACATCGGCGGCGAATCCACCCGCCCCGGGGCGGAGGTTGTGCCGGAAGAGGCGGAGATTTCGCGAACCGCGCCTGTGGTGGCGGCCCTGCGTGAGGTCAGCAACGTGCCGATTTCGATCGACACCCGCAAGGCTGCGGTCGCTGCCGAAGCGCTGATGGCGGGCGCCGGGCTGGTCAATGATGTTTCCGGCTTCACCCATGATCTTGCCCTGGCGCCGCTGAGCGCGCAGGCTGGGGTGCCGGTCTGTGTCATGCACGCCCAAGGCGATCCCGCCACGATGCAGGAGAACCCAGTTTACGGGAACGTGCTGCTGGATGTGTATGACTTCCTGGAACAGCAGGTCTCTCGGCTGGTCGACACTGGGATCCAGCGCCGCCAGATCGTGGTCGATCCGGGTATCGGATTTGGAAAGACGCAGGAACACAACCTGATATTGCTGAAGAATATCAGCCTCTTCCACGCGATGGGCTGTCCGATCTTGCTGGGGGTCTCGCGAAAGCGGTTTATCGGCACGATCGGCCGGGAGCCGCAGGCGGTTGCCCGTGCGCCCGGTTCCATCGCGGTCGGGCTTGCAGGGCTTGCCCAAGGTGTGCAATTCCTGCGCGTACATGACGTAGCAGATACAGCTCAGGCCCTGCGCCTTTGGCAGGCTGTTCGCTGACAATTCGTTCGGCAAGGATTTAAAAATGCGGAAGCTGTTTGGAACTGATGGCGTGCGTGGCACGGCCAACACTTACCCGATGACCGCCGAGATGGCGCTGAAAATCGGCGCTGCGGTAGGGCGTTATTTTCGCCGCGAGACCGGCGGTGTGCACCGGGTTGTGATCGGAAAAGACACACGGCTTTCGGGTTACATGTTCGAGAATGCACTCACCGCGGGTCTCACATCGACTGGAATGAACGTTCTTTTGATGGGGCCGGTTCCGACACCGGCGGTGGGGCTGCTCACCCGCTCTATGCGGGCTGACTTGGGCGTGATGATCTCGGCCAGCCACAACCCCGCTGCAGACAAAGGGATCAAGTTTTTCGGCCCGGACGGCTTCAAGCTTTCGGACACGGCTGAGCTGGAGCTCGAAGGGATGATCGAGGCCGGTGTCACCCCTGCCCAAGCGCAGAATATCGGCGCGGCGAAACGGATCGATGATGCCCGGTTCCGGTATGGCGAACGGGTCAAAAGCTCGCTGCCGCGCCATATGCGCTTTGACGGGCTGAAGATCGTGGTGGATTGCGCCAATGGGGCCGCCTATCGCGCTGCACCGGAAATTCTCTGGGAGCTCGGCGCGGAAGTGATCCAGGTTGGTGTTTCGCCCAATGGGCTCAACATCAACGAAGGCTGCGGCTCGACCAAGCCGCAGACCGCCGCCGAGGCCGTGGTGACCCATGGCGCGCATGCGGGTATCTGCCTGGATGGCGATGCGGACCGTGTGATCCTGATTGACGAGACTGGCAAGGTTGCGGACGGCGATCAGCTGATGGCGCTGCTGGCCTCGCGCTGGGCTGCCGAGGGCCGGTTGGCGGGACAGGCACTGGTGGCCACGGTGATGTCGAACCTCGGCCTGGAACGCCATCTGGAGGCGCAGTGCGTCGGGTTGGAGCGGACCTCGGTGGGCGACCGCTACGTGGTGGAGCGTATGCGCGCGGGCGGCTTCAATCTGGGCGGAGAACAATCCGGCCATATCGTGATGACCGATCACGCAACAACCGGCGACGGGCTGATGGCGGGGCTGCACTTCCTGGCAGAGATGGTGCGCTCGGAAGCCAAGGCCAGTGCGCTGCTGCAGCAGTTTACGCCGGTGCCGCAGCTGCTGAAGAATGTGCGCTTCCAGGCGGGTCAGACCCCGCTGGAGATGGATGTGGTGCAGGATGCGATTTCACGCGCCGAGAAGGCGCTGGACGGTCAGGGCCGTCTGCTGATCCGCAAATCGGGAACCGAGCCGCTGATCCGGGTGATGGCGGAATGCGAGGATCCGGATTTGCTGGAGTCGACCGTCGATTCCGTGGTGGCAGCCGTCACAGATGCGGTGAGCGCCTAAGGCCTTTCGAAAGGCCTTGTTTCAAGCGGCTTGAAAGCCGCTTCGAAGCGCGTTGCAACACGCTTTGAGAAGGCGCTTCGAAGCGCCTTTCCCCGGGGTTGCAGCAGGCGTCAGAGAACCTGGTCGAGCACTGTTTTCAGGCGCGCGATAGTGGCATCCACGTCATAGAGTTTGTCGAGGCCAAAGAGGCCAAGGCGGAAGGTGCGGAAATCTTCCGGCTCGTCTCATTGCAGCGGCACGCCGGCTGCGATCTGCATGCCGAGGGCGGCGAATTTCT
>CAJXHQ010000430.1 GCA_913054485.1 uncultured Paracoccaceae bacterium | reverse complement strand
TCCACGCCTTTGGCGCGCAGAACGCCAGTGAGAGAGGCGACGCGGTTGCGCAGCTCCACATAAGAAATCTCGCGCTTGGTGTGGGTGATGGGGCTGTCATAGATGATCGCGGTCTGCTCGCCGCGGCCGGCCTCAACATGGCGGTCGACGGCATTGTAGCAGGTGTTGACGCGGGCATCAGCAAACCACTCGTACAGCCCGTCGCCCAGATCGCTCAGCGCCTTTTGCGGGGCCTTGTCCCAGCTGATCGCCTGCGCCGCCTCCAGCCAGAAAGCTTCCGGGTCGGACTTCCAGCCCTCGTAAACCGCTTTGTATGACATGGTGTCCTCCTCACACTTCCCTTGGGGGAAGAGTAAGGCCCATGCAGCGCGGTGGCGCAAGAAATGAGGCGCTGCCGGCGGCAGATCAGTGCAAAAATTTACAGGGTTTGCAGTGTTGTTTACAGTAAAATTTGCAAAGTTGTAAAACCTGCAAACCCTTGCCTTGCATGGTCGGCGGGTTTGCAAATCCGCCTGATGGCAGGTCCGGGTTTACAGGGAATCAGCCCCGCTCAGCCGGCGGTTCCGGCGAAGCGGGGCAGGCTGTCCTTAATGTTCAGCCAGCCCAGATGTTCAGCATGGTAGACGTGGAACCGCGGCGGCAGGGCGGCCGGATCCTCCAGAGTTGCAGTGTAGAGATGCAGGTTGGCGGTGTCGCGCGCGTTGCGATAGGCCATCTGGGTGCCGCAGGTGCCGCAGAACATCCGTTCAACGTCCTCTGACGACTTATAGACCCTGGGCGGCTCACCGCCCCAGGCCACGGCGTCATGCGGAATGCCGATAAAGGCGGTGACCGGTGCTGCGCAATTGCGGCGGCAGTCTTTGCAATGGCAATAGCAGCTCCAGGCGATCGGCGCGCGGCTTTCCCAATGTACCGCGCCGCAGTGGCAATGCCCCTTCATGTCCAGCCCCCCTTTGGAAAGGGCGGCTGGAAAGCTGCCGCCCGGCTTAACCGTAGTGCGCCACCGGTGTGCCGGCAATGGCGGCCATGTTCAGCAGGCCGCGCGGGGTGATCGAGGGCGATACGATATGGGCGCGGTTGCCCATGCCCATCAGGATCGGCCCCACTTCCAGCCCGCCGGCGCGCATCTTCAGGATGTTGCGTACGCCCGAAGCCGCATCGGCATGGGCGAAGATCAGCACATTGGCCGCGCCCTCCATCCGGCTGCCCGGGAAGATGCGCTGGCGCAGCGCCGGGTCCAGCGCGGTATCGACGTTCATCTCGCCCTCATAGATGAAATCACGGCGCTGGCTGTCGAGGATCTCGAGTGCGGCGCGCAGGCGCTTGCCGGAGCCTTCGGCCTGGTTGCCGAACTGCGACTGCGAACACAGCGCGATCTTCGGCTCGATGCCGAAGCGGCGCACGTGGCGGGCAGCCCCCAGCACGGTTTCGGCCAGATTTTCCGGCGTCGGCAGCTGGTGCACATGGGTGTCGCCGATGAACAGCGGCCCGTCTTCCAGGATCATCATCGCCAGCGCGCCATGCGGGCGCAGGTCCTTGGTGCCCAGCACCTGGTTCACATAGTTCAGGTGCCAGCGGAATTCGCCGAAGGTGCCGCAGATCAGGCTGTCGGCCTCGCCGCGGTGCACCATGATGGCGCCGATGGCGGTGGTGTTGGTGCGCATGATCGCTTTGGCCAGATCGGGCGAGACACCGCGGCGCTGCATCAGCTTGTGGTAGCTGTTCCAGTAGTCGTAGTAGCGCGGGTCGTTTTCCGGGTTCACGATCTGGAAATCGGTGCCGGGGCGGATTGCAAGCCCGGCCTTTTCGCAGCGCCGCTCGATCACCTCGGGACGGCCGATCACGATCGGGGTTTCGGTGGTTTCCTCCAGGATCGCCTGGGCGGCGCGCAGCACGCGTTCGTCCTCGCCCTCAGCAAAGACAATCCGGCGCGAGGCGGCGCGGGCCGCTTCAAAAACCGGGCGCATCAGCAGGGCGGATTTGAACACCGTCTGGTTCAGCTTGTGGCGGTAGGCGTCCAGATCCTCGATCGGGCGGGTGGCGACACCGCTGTCCATCGCGGCCTTGGCCACAGTCGATGACACCATGGCGACAAGCCGCGGGTCAAACGGCTTGGGGATCAGGTAGTCACAGCCGAAGGTCAGCTGTTCACCCTGATAGGCGGCGGCGGCTTCGGCCGAGGTGGTGGCGCGGGCGAGTTCCGCGATGCCTTCGACGCAGGCGATCTGCATCTCGTCGTTGATCTCGATCGCGCCCACATCCAGCGCGCCGCGGAAGATGAAGGGGAAGCAGAGGACGTTGTTCACCTGGTTCGGGAAGTCAGA
This sequence comes from uncultured Paracoccaceae bacterium, assembly GCA_913054485.1. GTDB lineage: Bacteria > Pseudomonadota > Alphaproteobacteria > Rhodobacterales > Rhodobacteraceae > FREY01. The sequence goes on along the minus strand of CAJXHQ010000430.1, from coordinate 1,442 downwards.
CCGTCCGGTCGCCATGATCACATCGGGGGCCGCCTTGCGGGCCTCTTCCGGCATGATTTCCGGTGTCGGGTTGGCCAGGGCAAAGACGATTGGTTGCTTGGACATCTTCGCGACCATTTCCGGCTTCAGCACGCCCGGGCCGGAGAGGCCAAGGAATAAATCGGCGCCGTCCATGACCTCGTCCAGGGTGCGCAAATCGGTCTTTTGCGCAAAGGCCGCTTTTTGCGGGTTCATGTCCTCGGTGCGGCCCTCATAGACCAGCCCGTGGATGTCGCAGAGCCAGATATTCTCGCGCTTCACGCCCAGTTTCACCAGCATGTTAAGGCAGGCAATGCCCGCCGCCCCACCGCCGGTGGAGACGATCTTGATGTCGCCGAAATCCTTGCCGGCCACATGCAGCGCGTTCTTGGCCGCCGCGCCCACCACAATGGCGGTGCCGTGCTGGTCGTCGTGGAAAACGGGGATATTCATCCGCTCGCGGCAGATCTTCTCAACAATGAAGCAATCCGGCGCCTTGATGTCTTCGAGGTTGATGGCACCAAATGTCGGCCCCAGCGCGCAGACGATATCGGCCAGTTTCTCCGGGTCGCTCTCGTCCACTTCGATGTCGAAACAGTCGATGTCGGCGAAGTTCTTGAACAGAACCGCCTTGCCTTCCATCACCGGCTTGGAAGCCAGCGCGCCAATGTTGCCGAGCCCCAGAACAGCCGAGCCATTCGACACAACCGCCACCAGATTGCCTTTGGTGGTATAGCGCGCGGCATTGGCCGGATCCGACTTGATCTCGAGGCAGGCCTCGGCCACGCCCGGGGAATAGGCCAGCGACAGGTCGCGGCCATTGGCCATCGGCTTGGTTGCGCGGATCTCCAGCTTACCCGGCTGCGGGTTCTCGTGGTAGCTCAGGGCCGCGTTGCGAAGATCGTGTTTGTCGGTCATGGGAAGGCTCCGGATTCCTATTGTTTAATGTTAAACTATATTTTTGATGGCGGCGGTAGAGGGAAAATTGCCGCTTTTGGCCGGGGTCTGGCGATGTGAGCGCTAACGCTGCCCGGCGGCCGGGGCTTTCCTTTTCTGCATGGCTTCGGCTAGGGTTAGAAAGCTGACCAAGTGATCAAAAAACGAGCCCCGCCATGAGCCTGAAAGACGCCGCAACCGCAGTCCGCGAAAACGCCCACGCGCCCTATTCGAAGTTTAAGGTCGGGGCTGCTGTGCGCGGCGCCTCCGGCGCGGTCTACGCGGGCCGCAATGTGGAAAACGCCGCCTACCCGGAAGGCACCTGCGCCGAGGCCGGCGCCATTGCTGCAATGGTGGCCGCGGGCGAAACCAAGCTGACTGAGGCCTATGTGATTGCCGGCAGCGAAGAGCCGGTGCCGCCCTGCGGCGGCTGCCGCCAGCGCATCCGCGAATTTGCCGATCTCGACGTCGGGATCGTTTCCCATGGC
>CAJXHQ010000429.1 GCA_913054485.1 uncultured Paracoccaceae bacterium | reverse complement strand
CCGGCCTGGAACCAGTTCACGAAGCTCTGGATCGAGAAGGCCGGCAGGCCCGAGGCCCGGCGCACATCGCGCGCATAGGGCACCATGTTGGTGCATTCCAGAATGATCGCGCCTGCATCCGGGCAGGTCTCGCGGATCTCGCGCGCAGCGTCGATCATGTCGAGCCGGCAGGCCTCGAAATCGATCTCGGGCGCGTCGCCCAGGATGTCGCGGGTGAAGGCGCGGCCGCCGTCAGTGCCGAAGATGGGCGTGTCCAGCGGCGCGCCTGCCGCGGCCAGATGGGCAGGCGTCAGGGTTTCCTTGGAGATGGTCAGAATGACAGGCCGTTTGCCTTTGGGCAGCAGCGCCTCAACCATCGGCACCTGCATCAGCGAGGAGGTCGCCACCGGCACGCCCAGCGCCTCTTTCACCTCGTCCTGGATCAGCGCCAGGAAGCCGCAGTTGGTGGTAATGCCATCCGCCCCCATATCGACCAGCTCGCGGCCAGCCTCCACAAAGATGTCGATCAGCTCCTTAGGGTTGCCGCGCACCACGTTTTCCGGGTTGGCACCGCGCACCACCTTGTAGTGGACCGGGAAATCCCAGGTCAGCGCATTGCCCATGTCCCCATGAATACGGGGGAAGCGCGTCTCCAGCATCATGATGCCGACCGTTGCGCCAAATACTGTCTTACCGCCCTTTTCCATGGCAGTGATCCTTCTTGAATGTGTTTAATCTGCGGGCACGTAGAGCTGCGAGAACGCGATGCGCACGGCTTCCGTCGCCTCTTCACGGCGTTTTTCAATATGGCTGCGCATAGCCGCATCTGCAGCGGCAGAATCGCGGGTCTTCAACGCGGCCAGGATGCCCAGGTGCGCGCTGAGATCACCGGGAGAGCCCTGCCCCGCCCGGTCGCGCATCCGCTGAAGGTCAATCAGACGGATATAGCGGATCCTGTCATTGATATTGCGCAGCATCCGCACCAGTTCACCGTTCTGCGACATATGGGCGAGGCGCACGTGGAATTCCTCGTCCATGTCCAGCATCTCGTTCGTGTCGGTGGTGGAAGTATAAGTCGGCTCCATCTGCTGGAGCGATTCTTCCAGCGCGGTGATCTCCGCATCCGAGGCCCGCGCGCAGGCATGGCGCAGCGCCTCGCATTCCACCGCCACCCGCGCCTCGTAGAGGTCGATGATATATTGCGGCGTAAGAGACCGGCAAAAGAAGCCGCGGTTAGACTGGAAGGTCAGAAAGCCTTCGGCCACCAGCCTGTTCAGCGCTTCGCGCAGGGGCGTGCGGCTGGCTCCAAGCAATTTGGACAAGGCGCTTTCGTTGATCCGCTGGTCCGGTTTGAAGGCAAAATCCGCCGCCATCCGGCGCAAGGATTCATAGACCCTGTCTACATTGCTTTCGCGTTTTATCATGACGGCCGCCTTCCAAGTGTCGCCGTCACGATAGGCCGGAAACCACATGCGCGCAATATTGCATTCGTAACTGTATACAATTTTTGACCAGCTCGCCGTATCCGCCTGCTCAGTCTTCGCTTGTCTCATAGGGTGCAAGCTCTTCCTTCAGCAGGGCGAGGAATTCCTGCCCCATGGCCGACAGAGGGCGAGATTTTGAGGTAATGACCCCCATTTCCATCATGATAGCGGGCCGGAACCGGCGGGTGACAAAGCCGCCCGTGCGGTCGAAATCCAGCACAAAGGGATCGAGGATCGAAACGCCCATGCCCTCCTGCACGAAACTGAGCAGGTTTTTGAACAGGTGAGAGTGCACCCGCGTCTTCAAGGGAACGCCGGCCTTCTGAAAGGCCTCGCGGGTGCGCCGGTGGGTCATATGCTCCGGCCCCATGACAATGAAAGGCACCCCATCCAGCAGTTCAGGCGTCAGCACCTCGTGTTTGGCCAGCGGACTGTCTTCGGGCATCGCCAGCAGGCATTCCACCGCGATCGGGTGCAAATCCAGCCCGTCATACAGAAGCGGCAGCTCGCAGATTCCAATCTCGAACAGCCCAGAGATCACCCACTCCTGGATCTTCGACGAATACTGCGCCTGAAAGGAGATCGACATATCCGGCCGCGGGCGCGCAAAGCGGGAGATCAGCTGCGGCATGAAGCCAAAGGACATGGAGTGCTGCGACGCGACCTGCAATTGCCCGGCCTGTTTATTCTGCAGGTCGATCACCGCTTGCGTCACATGATCGAGGCCGCGCACCACCGTGTCGACCTCCTGGTAAAGCACGCCGGCCTCCGGCGTCGGGATCAGGCGGCCCTTGCTGCGCTCGAAGAGCTTCAGCCGTGTCTCGCGTTCAAGCTGCCCCAACAGGTTTGAGATGCCCGGCTGCGAAATTCCCAGCTGTTCGGCGGCACCGGTGACGGTGCCGGTTTCGACGATAGCGTGAAAGGCCTGAAGCTGGCGAAAGCGGAGGGACATCTTAAGGGTATCACTTATTATTATGCACTACCGAAAACTTAGTATTGGTAATGATAGCCAAGTCAAGGCACCTTACCTCTCCAAAGCGGGGAGTGTTTTGAAAGTGCTAGAAGAAACGATCACAGGGCTCGATCTGTGGCATCTTGCCTTGCCTGTCCTGTCGCGCCGAGACCATGGGATCGGCTCGGTTGAGGGCTCGTGCGAGGTCATTGTTGTCCGCCTGCGCAGCGAAAGCGGAGCGGAAGGGTTTGGCGAGGCGTCGACCTGGTCGGTCTTCACCGGCACACCGGAAGCGAGCTATGCCGCACTGAACCGCTATATCCGCCCGCTGGTTGTTGGCCGCCGCGTCGCAGACCGCGCCGCGATCATGGAAGACGCTGGCAAGGCCGTTGCCCATTGCACCGAAGCCAAGGCGGCGCTGGAAAGCGCGCTTCTGGACCTGACAGGCCGCATCCTGAACACGCCGGTCTGGGCGCTTCTGGGTGGTAAGTGCCGGGATACAATCCCGCTCAGCTGCTCGATTGCCGATCCGGATTTCGAAAAGGACGTGGACCTGCTGCACCGGCTGCGCGATGACAACGTGGGACTGATCAAGCTGAAGACCGGCTTCAAGGATCACGCCTATGACATCATGCGGCTTGAGCGCATTGCCAAGGACTTCCCGGAATTCCGCGTGCGCGTCGACTACAATCAGGGCCTCAGCATCGAAGATGCGCCGGCCCAGGTGCGCGATGTGGCCAGCTTCATGCCGGACTTCATCGAACAGCCGGTACGGTTTCACCAGTTCGACATGATGGCCAAACTGCGCGGCATGATCGATGTGCCGCTCTTGGCGGATGAGAGCGTCTTTGGCCCCGAAGATATGACCCGCGCGGCCCGCGAAGGCATCTGCGACGGCGTGTCGGTCAAGATCATGAAGACCGGCGGGCTGACCCGTGCGCAGTCGGTGGCACGGATTGCAGCCGCCAACGGTCTGAGCGCCTATGGCGGCGACATGTTCGAAGCTGGCCTCGCCCATCTGGCGGGCACGCATATGATTGCCGCCACGCCCGAGATCAAGCTCGGCTGCGAGTTCTATCAGGCCAGCTACTTCCTGAAGGAAGACATCCTGGAAACCCCATTTGTGGTCGAAGACGGCCAGGTGGTGGTGCCGGACGGGCCCGGCCTGGGCATCAAACCCGACGTTGCGAAGCTGGATGCATACGCGGTCACCAAAACGGTAGGCGAATGACTGAGAACAAGAAAACCGTTGCCATTGTGGGCGCCGGCATCATCGGCGTCTCGGCGGCGCTGCAATTGCAGCGCGACGGCCATGACGTGATCCTGATCGACCGCGACGGCCCCGGCGAGGGCACCA
>CAJXHQ010000428.1 GCA_913054485.1 uncultured Paracoccaceae bacterium | reverse complement strand
ACGCATGCGGGCCAGGCCGAGGGCACCAGGGTGCTGTCCGCCTGCAGTACGTTGCGGGCCATGACACGGCCGCCGTTTGCATAGAGCCCCGGGCGCAGCTCCGGGCCTGCGGGCAGAGAGATAAGGTCAGGCCCCGGCACGCCGACCAGGGTGCCTGCATCCTCCAGCCGGCCAAACCCGTCCAGTGTTGCCTCCGGTGTCCAGGTGGTGCCTTCGAGTTCAGCCGCATCGGGCTGACGCGCGGCGCTGGAGACGGCGAGCCGCTCCAGCATGCCCACGAACAGCCCCGACAGCGGCAGGCTGCTCCATTCCGCATTTGCGGTCACATGGAACAGCACCACCTGGCCTTTGCCCAGCGGTTTGCGGGTCACCAAGGGCGTGCCGTCGCGCAGCCCGGCGATCATGGTCTGCGCCAGATCCGGGCCGGGGCGGGCGACCACTTGCGATGTCACGGTGACCTCCTCCGGGATGGTCAGTCCGAAAAAGGGCGATCCATCAGGGAAGGGGGCCAGGGATTTGGGTTCACCCCAGCTCATTGCGCCGCCAATGCTGCGCCCGCCCGAGCGCAGGCGCACCGGCATCAGCGCGTGGTCCTCCTCGCGGGCGATGTCGCTGGCGGCCAGTCTGGGTCCGGCAAAGCGCAGCAGCAGCCCGCCTTCTTCGACCCATTCAATCAGCGCGGTTTCTTCTGCCGGCGGGATGCTGGCCACATCGGCCAGGATCACCACATCCGGGTTGGCAGGCAGCAGCGTGGCGAGCGAGCCCTCGAACAGCTCAGCCGTCGGGGCCAGCGCCTTGCGCAGGTAGTGCAGCGGCGACAGCAGGGCGAGCCCCTCGTTGCCGGACTGGGAGGAGATCAGCGCAATCTCGCGGCGGCGCAGGCTGTCATCGGCCAGCGCAATGGCACCGGCGGCGCGGCGGCCTGCGATCTCGAACTGCGTGATGCGGCCGCGCAGTTCCGGCGGCAGGATCAGCCGGGCCGAGGCCTGGGTAGCACTGTCCGGGAAGGCAATGTCCGCCGAGGCCAGGTTGCGCAGGGTGCCGCCGGGATCCGGCCCGCGGGCAATGACCGAGATGTTCTGCGCGTTGCCGGCGCGGCTGCGCAGGGCAGTAAGTTCAATGGCGCCGTCGGCAAATTCCGCGGGCTTCAGCCCCAGGGTGCCGGCGCCGGTCTGGATCACCAGCAGGTCGCCCCGGTCCTGCAGCGCGCGCGTCAGGGCGGCGCGGTTATCATAGTCCAGACCGTCGTCAAACCAGAGGCTGTCAAAGCCAGCCTCGGCGGCGGCGATATGCGCGGCGGCCTCCTGCATCTGGCCGGGCTGCGGCAGCCAGGGCTGCGGGCCTAGCCCTGCCAGCCGGCTGCGCCAGTCAGACGCGGCCAGGAATTGCAGCGGCTCGGGCGCGGTGAGACGCAGAAGCGCCACGGTGCGCCCGGCGCGGCCTGCCTCGGCCAGTTCGCTGTCCAGACGTTCGCGGGTCTTCTCCCAATCGGCGGCCCCGGCCCAGGAGGCGTCCAGCACCACCAGCAGAGGGCCGCTGCCGCCTTGTTCGCGGGCAGGGTTCAAAACCGGCCCGGCCAAGCCGAGAATGATTGCCGCCACCGCCAGCATCCGCAACAGCAGCAGCCACCAGGGCGTGCGGTCGGACAGGCTTTCGTCGTCCTCCATCCCCAGCAGCAAGGTGACCCCGGGAAAGACCCGCCGCAGCGGTGCCGGCGGCACGGCGCGCAGCAGCAGCCACAGCAGAGGCAGCGCGATCAGGGCCAGCAGCAGCAGAGGAGCGGTGAAGCCGATACCGAAAAAGCTGGTCATCGCGCGCCTCCGTCCAGCGCGCGGTAGAGCCACAGCAGGGCTGCCTGTGCAGATTCCCCGGTGTGATGCTGGCCCAGACGCCAGCCGGTCAGGCGGCACAGGGCGTCCAGTTCGTCCCGCCGGTCGGCCAGCCGCGCAAGGTAGCGCTGCTTCAGGCCGGAGGCTTTCAGGGTCTCATGGCGCAGCGAGCCTGCGGTGCTTTCGAAAATCGTGCGGCCGCGGAAGGGGAAGTTCTCTTCGGCCGGGTCCAGAACCTGCATCAGCACCCCGCGGATGCCGCGGTCGGCGGCCTTGGTGAGCGCCAGCTTCAACTCGTCAAAGGGGCCGAGGAAATCGGACAGGAACACCGCGCGGGCATGAGGGATCATGGCCCGGTGTTCCGGCGGGGCGTAGTCGTCGGCGGCGTCCTGGCTGAGGTATTCCGCCAGCCGCAGAACCTGCGTATTGCCGCGCCGGGGCGGCAGGGCAGTGCCGGTGAGGCCGACGCGTTCGCCGCCGCGGATCATCAGGATCGACAGCGCCAGCGCGAGGGTGCGGGCACGGGTGATCTTGAGCGGCAGATCGGGGCGCGATCCGAACCGCATCGACGCCCCCTGATCGCACCACAGATGCACTGACTGGGCGATCTCCCATTCCCGCTCGCGGACATATTGCTGATCGCCGCGGGCGGAACGCCGGTGGTCGATCAGCCGCCTGCTGTCGCCGGGCTGCGCCGGGCGGTATTGCCAGAAATCATCGCCAAGACCGGCCCGCCTGCGCCCGTGATCGCCCAGCAGCATAGTGCCTGCCAGCTGTTCTGCCCGTACCAGAAGCGGCGGCAGCGGGCTGGCTTCGACCTCCGCGCGGTGGCGCAGATCCGTTGCCCCGGACCCTGTCTGTGAGGCGGCGTGTTGGCTCACGCGGCGGCCCCTGTGCGTTCCAGTCCGGCCGCGGTGGTTTCAATGAGATCCCGCAGGCTGTCGCCGCGGGCGCGGGCGGCAAAGGTCAGCGCCATCCGGTGGCTGAGCACCGGCAGCGCCATGTCCAGCACATCCTCGGCGCTGGGCGCCAGCCGTCCCTGCAGCAGCGCGCGGGCGCGGGTCGCCAGCATAAGCGCCTGCGCGGCGCGCGGGCCGGGTCCCCAGGCGACGGTTTCGGCAACACGGTCAGATACGCCGGGTTCCTCGGGGCGGAAGGCGCGCACTAGGTCGAGGATCATCTCCATCACCGATTCCCCGACTGGCATCCGGCGCAGCAGGGTCTGGGCCGCGATCAGTTCAGCGGCGGTGAAGACCTGTTCGGACTGTTCTTCTTCCCCGCCGGTGGTGGCCAGGAGGATGTCGCGCTCGGTGGCGCGATCGGGGTATTTCACGTCGATCTGCAGCATGAAGCGGTCCAGCTGCGCCTCGGGCAGCGGGTAGGTGCCTTCCTGCTCGATCGGGTTCTGCGTGGCGAGCACATGGAAGGGCGCCCCCAAAGCGCGGTTTTCGCCCGCAACAGTGACTGTTTTCTCCTGCATCGCCTGCAAAAGCGCAGATTGGGTGCGCGGGCTGGCGCGGTTGATCTCATCCGCCATCAGAAGCTGGCAGAACACCGGACCGGGAATAAAGCGGAAAGAGCGGCTGCCGTCTGCGCCGGTGTCCAGCACCTCGGAGCCGAGGATGTCGGCGGGCATCAGGTCAGGCGTGAACTGGATGCGGTTGCCATTGAGGCCCATGACCGTCGAAAGCGTCTCTACCAAACGGGTTTTGCCCAGCCCCGGCAGGCCGATCAGCAGCCCGTGGCCGCCGCACAAGAGTGTTGCCAGTGTCAGGTCCACCACCCGTTCCTGGCCGATGAACCGGCGGGTGATCGAGGCGCGGGCCTGCGTGATTTTCTCTTGCAGGGCCTCGATTTCGGCCAGCAGGCCGTCAGCTTCGGACATGACTTTCCCCTTATCGCGGACTATATGGTCTTACTGTATCGCGCCCGGAGGAAATGGCAAAAGCA